>DASQYF010000180.1:0-6761 GCA_035639375.1 Nitrososphaeraceae archaeon | reverse complement strand
AATCTAACTATATATAGATGTTTAATTATAAATATTAAAAAACTGCTATGCTCGATTTATTAATAGGGTAATAAGAGAGAAAAACAAAATGTGAGAAGCGGTAAAATACAGATAATTGAAATTATGTACTAAAGAGACAATAAAAATTTCAACTTTAACTTCTAATCAAATGTTATTACAATTAAATAATCAATAAAATAAAGGTATACCAAAGTAGCCAATAACCAACTTCATATTCCTATTCCTTTAAGAGATTATTATTAATTCATGGAATATTTTATTTTTGTTAATATCATTATAAATTTTTTTGTGATATCAGTTGCTTGCCGGACTATTTAATCTATGGTAGAATAGAATAATTAACTAAAATATTTATGAGAAATCATGACCCTTTGTTATAGATAGAGGTAGAAGATAAAACCAATGTCTTATGTATCAGATGATCGTAACTATACTGATAACACGCAGTCAGGGGTAGATTCACCAGCCGAACGAGTTGGCGATATTAGAGGAGAGCCGCCTACTAATGAAACTACCGACAGAAATACAGCATCAAAAATGGCAAATCTACTTGAAGGTTTAGAATTTCCAACTACAAAAGAAGAGATCAAGAATCATATAAATCGAAAATCTCCAAGTATGGGAAACAGAATTAATGATGTTATGGAAGCTGTTCAAAATAACCTTAGGGAAGACATTCAATATAATAGTGTTTATGATGTTGAGATAGCAGCCAGATTAGTAAAGAAAAATGATTAATAATAAACAAAGCGCAAGTAGCATAGGTAACAATAATGATGTTTTAACGTGGAGCATAGAATATCATTAAAGCCCCAATAAATGCGATTAATGACCCTAGTATTTCATATCTATCTGGTCTCTTTTTGTCTATGGTTACTCCCCAAATAATAGAAGAGACAATAAAGATTCCACCATATGCAGCATATACCCTTCCAAAGTGGGCTGGTTGCAATGTTGGAATAATTCCGTATATGAATAAGATTATGGAGCCAATTAGCCCTAAAAGTAGCTTTTTATTTTTTCGCAACCATAACCAAAGAAGATATCCTCCACCTATTTCGGTAAGTGCTGCTGCAAAGAATAATGCTAAAGTAATTATAATAATCATTATTTCGACCAAATTGATTCTTCATCTTTTTTTCTTGGCATGTAAAATATTATCCCAACACCAACAAGTGCAATTATTGCACCTACGATATCAAACATGTCAGGAGCAATTCCCCCAAAAGTCCAACTCCAAAATATTGCTAACACAATAAAGATTCCACCATATGCAGCATAGGTTCTATGAAAGTGAGCTGGTTGAAAGGTTGGAACTACTCCATATAAGAATAATAAAAATCCACCAATAACGCCCAGGATCCAATTCATATCTTCTCTTAACCATAACCATATCAAATAACCACCGCCGATCTCCAAGAAACCTGCCATAAAAAAGAGAAACAAAGAAATCAAAATCTTCTTGGTTTTTTTGGTCAACTACATTTGACGCGAGACATAAGGTATTGGACATTTCTAATAAACAATAATAATAAGATAGAAAGAGCTCTGTTAACTTAAGGAAAAAGCTATAGATCTAGATATACTATTCTTTATGCTATATATGCAAAAAGAAGAGATCGAACATTATTGTTGATATTAATTGGTTTATATTGTATTTTTCTTGGTTTTCCTATGGAAATGCAGCAAAAGCATTCCCAAGGTTTGTAAAATGAAGCCATATTGTTATCTAAAACGGGTTAAAAATTCAAACCAGAAAGAATATAATACAGACAAAGATAACTATCGAAATTCATTATCGATGAACACAAGTCAAAGTAGGCAATGACTACTTCTGGTTGTGCGTAGCGATCGAACTTAACAGCAATCAATTTATGAAATATTTATCTTTTCGGCAGAAAGAAACATATGTTTGTTGCAGACAATTTTATTCAAAATCTAGTAAATATATATGGAAAACATATCACCAGTTTTTACAGATATGGCGGTACTTTTGGTATCTGTATGCTTGTAAATTCCTCAAATTGGGACATCATCTTCATTCTTCTTTAGATAAAAGTATGATAGAGGGAGAGAAAACAATGCAATACATAAAGATAAAATAGAAAATTTTGATGATTCTTTTCCATGTAGAAAGGAAAGGTGTAAACTAAACCATGCTATCAGTTGATTCAATGTGTTTATTGACTCATATAATAATAATATGGCTCCTTAAGTTAATAGAGCCATGCAAAGTGTTTAATTCAATATACTCTAAAAGGAACCTTAAATTACATCAACCATGCGCATATTACAGACGCATGCTAGTTGTTTTTGACTTACCCAGTTACCAAATGGTTACTTTATAATTTATATTATGTAGAGACTAATTGTCTATGACTATTGAATAAAGAAAATATATCTCTAGAAGCAGGAATTTCTCAAAGCGAAGATATATCTTCAGAGGAAGATGATCTTGATAAGAATGTGATTGAAAATCAAAAAGAGATAATCTCGTCTATTCCTGCCAATAATAAGACCTCTCAAATACTAATTCAGAGAGATGATAAAGATCAGGATGATTATTCATTATCTATTACCGATTTTCGTACAAATGATAACAAAATTCTTTCATTATTAAATCAAGAGGATGGATCGAACTATTATTCATTTAAGGGTTTGATGAGGAAATTACATATTCATCAGCAAAGTCTTACAAGAGCTTTGAGTCGGCTACAAGATTTAGGTATGATTGAAAAGTCGACTGTTCATTCAGGATACAAATTAACTAAAAAAGGCGAATCTATGTTACCAAAAAGTATTTCTCGAGATCTAGACGGAAAAGGAAATACTTATTCACAATTGATTTTAACATATATTCCTATCAATGTAAAATCTAATGAGATAGCAGATAGTTTAATCGGAAGATGGTTTAATAACTTTCGATGGGTTAGTTTAATTGAAGGTGGAACAGGTTATGCGTTACAATGGGTCAACGAAGACAATTCTTTTCAAGTAAGCTTGAAAATAGTATCAGATTATATTATAATAGAAACAAATGCAGTTTCAGATAAGGAAAAGGTTGAAGCAATGGCTGTTTCATATAGGATATTCCAGCATATTACAAGGTTATTCCAGAATAAACTAGGAGAGCAAGGAAGATTTTTGGTTGAAAATCAATACTATATCAAACGTAATTACCAACCAGTTAACTAATAATGATTTGCTTATTATTCAACGTAAATAAATAATTAAGAAATTGCAACTTGTCCAAAACTTCATTGGTTAGAAGAAGACCATCAGTTAGGAATTTTTCTTTTATTTAAAAGTCTGAACTTTGATTGCCTACACAAACAGGTGTATATATAATATTTTTTAACGTCTACTCTCTGCAATTATTAATATGCTGCTCTCTATCGTGTCTTTCATTTTGATTATAAAGCGATCATTTTTTGTACCTAAATTTGTGTTAGTATTGTACTAGGGAAGATTTTAAAGTTAGATAAGTGTTGAAGTACTCTATGACGACAGCAATAACATTCTCATGTAATGGTTGTAAAATAAAATTTCAAGTAATTGGAATATCTACTAAAAATGAACCTAAGTATTGTCCGTACTGCGGTGAAGATTCCATAGAAACCTATAACATTATTCTCTGTTAGTCTTTATTCGTCAGACCTTTGAAAAATATACATATGTAATATTTTCAATATAATTTAGAACTGTATTATAAAAATGAAAAGGGGTTTTGATGACGATGACGGCTACTACTACTTTACAATAATTCTTCCAGTCATCCATGGATGGAAAATACATATGTAATCATAAGTTCCTGCTTTTTTAAATGTTGCAGTAAATGTAGTTATAGGTGGAATTCCTGGTGGTATTTGTCCTGCAGGAAGTAGCACACCTGAATTGATATACTTTTCAGTTCCATCTATCGCATATAAAGCATTTGGATTCAGGTATGTAACATTATCAGTTGAATCAATTACAACTGGATAAAATCCTCTTGCATCTAAAGCAGCTATAACATTTGTTCCATTTGTACCATTAGGCATTGCTACTGCTTCACTATTAGCCCCTGGAGGCAAGGGTATGAATTGTGTCGAGTTTGAAACAGCAAAGGGTGCAAGTATATCTGTCATATATTTACTATCCATTACAAAGGTAACTGTATGTGGTTCTGACACCTCTGTTGGATTATACCAAGTTACGCTTTCACCTACATTGATTTGTAGGTCTTTTGGTAAAAACCGACTAAACGAAATAGTAGCATTTCCTCCTCCAGCTTGTACAACCTTGATTCCAGTTTCTTCTTTTGTTGCTTTTAACGTGTTAATATGTGCCGTTATTGCAAATGCTGCTACAAAAATGACAATAAATGCCAATATTGTCTTTGAATGCATACTATATCAGTGATTATGAGTATATTTTATAAGGAATTATTAAAGTATTAAAGTATGAAATTGTAGTATATCTATTTTAGCAGGTGTAATATTTTTCCAGTACAGATTATATTAGCTTTGTCACTGGTGTGTTATCGTGTGTTGGAGACCGGTTTTACGCTAGCATAATAATGTATTTTATTCTAACAAAGGTATAGTATTTAGAAAGACTTCTAAAAATTTTCTTACTCTACAAGCGTTATTCTTTTATTGTTAAGGCTGCAAAACATTAAAAACACCTGCGTTACTTCTCTGAATCCTAAAATTGGGTTTAGTAGAATTATCTAAATCTAATATAACAGACTGATCAGGATAAAGCTTATCTGATAATTATCAACAAGTCTTTGTTGCTGTACTTCCAATAAAAATGTGTGTATACTTTATTATTATTACTAATGCTTTGCAAATCGAATGCAATTGGCAACAAAAAAAGCAATAGATAATCTGATTATAATAATAACATTATTATAATAACAAATAAGTGGACAACAAGTTCTTATTAATCTGATACCTTCATATTTCAAGATCCATTTTATTGATACTCTTCTAATGTTAAACTAATTTGTTATATAACGTTTAAACATATATACAATGACAAGATTACCAGAATAAAGAAGAAGAGTGAAGTCATTGTTTTAACTGCAAATTATATGCTGCTTGAAGAATGGGATGAAATTGTCCATGTACTATCGTCATTAACTCTGATGATGTCTCATTGTTATTCATCATCAAGTCCTTTATATCTACAAGATTTTTCCCTAGTTTAGCAGTTACTGTATTATCATTTGTACTATTGGACATTGATAATGGTTTCAGTTTATTTGCAAAAATCTGGTAGGCTCTTTCTGAAAGTTCTTTAGCACTCTGATAATCAGCTATATTCACTAGTGGAGAAGAATTATTTTTTTCTGTCATGTTAGAATGTTGCGATCCATGCATGTTCATAAAAGAGGAGTTCGTATCAGAGATCATTATCATATTTGACGTATTTGTCAGATCATAGTCAAGATCATAGGCTTTCCCATACTTTCTAAGGATTTCATCTACAATATTTGCAAGAACCATTGCATAGACTGTGGAGTTATGACTACTCATATCTTCATTATATTTTCTAATAAAATCAGTATCATCTGTAATATCGTCATCAAAATTATAAACGCTATTCATAAGAGTAGCCGCATCTTCAGCATGATCGAGCGCTATAGTCACATTCGAAGGAAAATTATTTTTAGCAAGCATTAATTCTATCTTTGTCTGATCGACGAGTGTAATGAAAGTTGCTGTATCATCAGGAGTAAAACAATGAGCATATGCATTTTGATTAAATAATAAATTTACAAATTCTATAGAAAAAATTCCTGTAAATACAAATGCAACAATACTGATTTCTTTTATCATAAATATTGAATGCATTAATTACATAAAAAACATTATCAATCACTAATAGGTCCTTCTAATTTGAGTTATGCAGTATCATATACTTAACGATAACTAATAATAGTATATTCGTCGAATTCATAAATTATGTATATACTAATCAGCCCATAAGATATTAGCCTGCGTCTGAAAAAATGACTTGTTCTTTAATGGATCAGTTATTTTTAGATAACAAATAACTATAAACAACAAAAATTCATCTTTCAATAATAATAACTGGCTTTTTAAGTTTAATAATGGCGTTTAGTTATTACCTTATAGTTGTATCTATATATACCTACATTATCATAGGGTAAGACAGCCTTATTACTTTTTAATGTATAATTATGGACAAATATTATAAGGAAAACAGTGATTATGACAAAATTACACACTGATGCAACCATACATCTTGAGTTATGTAGGTTCTCAATTATCATAGTTTAATTTGCCTATTTTTAGTCTAATCTATTAACAACAAACAAATTTTGATATCATGGTGCAGATTATCAAATAGTGTATTTCCAATAGCAGTATTTAGGATGACGGTGGTAACGAAGCAATTGCAGGAGGTGGTAACGAAGCGATTGCAGCCTTCTTTTCTTCCTGCGTTAGTGCTGTAGAGTTTGTCAAGTTAAGTTTGACAAGTAGTGGATTTGACAGGGGTATTATCTTTGATGCATCAGTAAATTGTATGACTGCTGTAATATTTTGTATCATACTATTTGTTAAGGTAGTTGAATGGCGTTGGATTCCTGTATTATTGATAGTAAATCCGTTTGGAGACGAAGATGTTTTAAGCAATGTTCCATTAGGACTATAGACTTTCATAACAGAATTAATAGTTTGAGTATTTATTGAAGGGTCATTAACAGTATATTTTACAAACGCTCTGAC
>DASQYF010000179.1:0-2064 GCA_035639375.1 Nitrososphaeraceae archaeon | reverse complement strand
TGACTAGCTAAGAAAATCTTTCACAAAAATTAATACAAAACCTTAACTTAATAATATATTATGAAAAAGAAAATTACGATACTACAATTATCACTCGCAGCAGCAACGGTAATACCAATGCTCGCTATGGCAATCCCACTTCCAATATTGCAGATATATGCTCAACAACAGAGTAATACGGGAACTACTGGTATCTCACAATCATTAAGTGAACTGATAAATTCTGTTGCTTTATTAGTAGGAGTCGTGGCACCTTTAATTGTATCAGGACTTGCATATGTGAAAGCTAAATCACAAGACCCAAAAATTAATGAAGCAATAGACACGGGTATACATGTGGGTCGAATAGCAACAGCAACAGCAAACAAGGCTTTAGAAAATAAACAAAACATCTTATCTCTGATAGAGGTTGGTCTCAAGGCTGCTCCTCACGAAGTCCAGCAAGGCATAGACGAAAAAAAAGCATTGATTGACAAGCTTAACAAAGAAATTCAAGCTACAGAAGCCCAAATAAAGCAAATAACACCAATGATTCCAGGGAAAGCAAATGCCGATACAATTCCAGATTTACCTAGAGAGGAGGATTTTAAAACATCCTGAGATGACTACTAAAGAAGGCCCAAATTTAGAGTGATTGCTTGTAATAAACACTATGATTTAGCAAATGAGAGAGAGTTAGATTATTGCTAAATTCTTCTAAGGAATTATATTAAATGGTCGTGGAAGATCCTGTTCCCTTATTCTCTGGGTTGCAAATTAGAGTCAAATCTTTCTCTGTTTCTATATGCTACCAAAACCGGGTCAGTTTTGTACACCAGTATTTTGCTACCTTTTACTAATTGATTTCTCTATTTCCTTAGCAAGAGAGATATCCCGTCTGGTTATTGCGTCAACATCAAATGATTTTAAAGAAAGTTTAACCGTCTTCCAGTTAATTGTAATAATTGGATGATGATCAAGTTTTTCGGCAACCTTTGCAATCTCATTTACAAACCCAATAGCATTCATAAAGCTCGAGAATTGAAATGCTTTAACAACCTTTCCATCTTTTACTTCCCATCCGCTATCTAATTCTACAATATTTTTTTCTATCTCTTCGTTTGATAACATCTATTTTATATTGAGTTATTAGCAATTAAAACATGCTTCTTCTATAGAAGCAGTTAAAGAAGAAGAGAGAGGGAGCAAGTATAACAGGTAAAATCATTGCATAGATTGATACCTATATCATGAATTATGTTGAGGTGTTTACAACATTCAGTAATAGGTTTTTATGCTGATTAAAGCCTAATTTTAATAGTTTACTCATAGAAAGTGTTATCTACTCAGTTGAATATTCCGCAGTCTCCATAGTTTTGCTACCCTGTCCTATTTATTATATAGGCAGAATCTTATCACCATCACCATCATCATCATACAAATATGCCCACATTACTTATTTCATCGGAAACTATTATCAGCAGCACAAGCAGATCAGTGACTGCTAGTATATAGCCCTGCAACCATCTTGTATAGCAGTAAGCAAATAACTACCAAATTAGTAAATAATTACTGTTGTATTTATTAGACAAAAATGAATAGAATAAGACGGTAAGAAAGATGAGCTTCAACAACAACAATAAACAATTTCTCCTCAACCAAATAATGTGGTTGGGAATGTCTTTAGGCATCAGTATTGCTGTCTCTCTAATATTGCCGTTTCCAATATCATTAGTTACTACAATAGGAGTATTCATTTTAATTAACTTCTATATGAGAAAGAGAATGATGCAACGAACTGGAATGGGCGGAGGAAGAGTAGGAATGTTTGGTTCAATGTCTTCGTCTTCATCCTCATCTTCTTCTTCAATGTATGGAGATAATTCATTGAAATATTATTGTATGAGTTGTGGGACACAACACAAACAAGTTGAATGTCCTAAGTGTGGTTCAAAGATGAAAAAGGTGGGATTATAATGATTAACATATTTAGACGTTGGAAACCAAAAGGAAAAATGTATAGCTTAAGGTGTTTCCAATGTGGATCTGGCTTTCTTTCTAGCTTCAATCTTGAAGCACCAATAT
>DASQYF010000178.1:0-4679 GCA_035639375.1 Nitrososphaeraceae archaeon | reverse complement strand
TTATTAAGATTATAAATTAATGTTTTTCATTGATCAGAGCAGAATTTGTGGGGTTAGCTAATGATGCAATTTTGTTTATAGCATTGATCAGTTTAGTAGGCAATAATATACTTAATCCTCCTTTCGATATATTCACCGTATATACATAGCTGAAGTATTTGAATAAATGTTGTGTTGGATAATTTTTTGAATTTACTATACACAATACTGAAGTATTTTAAATATAAGGTCTTAATTGTACTAAATAAAAATTGAGATAAAACTTGGTCGGTACACACCTACCAACATCTCCTACTCTCTTACTAAATACATTCTGAATATAATATTTACATAACATTCATATCTGCTTGAACCCTGGAATAATGGGTTCAGGTGATATTCGTTAATTAACTCGTTTATCATATTGTTACCGAATACAAGTAACGCATTGCGGCACCAAGGAGAAGATTTGAGCGTTGTATGCAATAGAGTTCAATAGTGTAGTCTATTATTATTACTATTATTTAAATTAATAATTCCTACATAAAATAATTACTCAAATTAGCTAGTCTAGTGGTTTATGAATAATTCGAAATGGCTATCTGTCCATATATTTACTATTGTCTTTTGAAGTATTAATATATTATTTATCCATAATATGGACTAAAAGAATGGAAATACAAGACAACAAAACAAATGAGGTATTATTATCAAAACCAATATTATATGTTCCAAAAATAATGTTTTTAACAAAGGGCAAGGGCTTACATAAAGACTATCTTACAAGCTTTGAATTAGCTTTGCGTGATGCAGAAATTGCTGATCTGAATTTAGTCTCTGTATCGAGTATAAAACCACCCCAATGCAAAATAGTTTCTAGACAAGAAGGCAGAAAATATCTAATGCCTGGACAAATTGTTTTTACTATTTTAGCTCGTTCCTCTACTAATGAACCAAACAGGCTGATTGCTGCTTCTATTGGTCTTGCTAGACCTGCTGATGATTATACTCAACATGGTTACCTATCAGAGCATCATTCAACTGGTGAAACAGCACAAAAGGCTGGAGATTATGCTGAGGATATGGCTATGGAAATGCTTGCTACAACACTGGGTTTACCAAATGATCCTACACTCACTTGGGATCAAAGGGAAGAACAATGGAAACTATCAGGTAAGATTTACAAAACTCAAAATATTACGCAATCAGCAGAAGGAAATAAAGATGGTCTATGGACAACTGTAGTAAGTGCAGCTATCCTGATATTATAGAAATGGATATCACACAATAATAAATAGTAAAGGCAGAAATAACCATAATATCATGAACTTTATCTATCTTGCTGTTAAATATTACATCTTCCTTTCATTGTAACTGGCCATAATAAATCCTGCTGCTATAGAATTGCATGGAAAAGTCTACTACAAAAGCTATACCTTATCTAGACAAGAAAATAGATTATATGCTACAACAAAGACTTGTGCTATTATACCATATTAGTATGATAATGATGCGATTAAAGAAGGAACGTTCGATAAAAATGGTGAAAGTAACTCCTAGTGTTCACAGTGATCTGATAGGCATGGCAAAATATGGAGATTCTCTATCTGATGTGATAGAAAGAGTGGTAGAATTTTACAAGAAAAATCGTCAATAAGATCAAATTGACAATAAGCTATATATGCAATGGATTTTAAATGATTTCCACTAAAGTAAACTTTTATACGATTTTATAATTTTACATCAACTTTTACACGGCACCCTTTTTAGGGTCACCAAAGCTATATTACACAAAAGCCACTAGACTTATTCGATGTCAGATAACGTTACCAATAAAGGGAACAAAAACAAGATAGTTGGTTTCAAAGTAAGTGATTATGAACACAATATACTCAAACAATATACAGACATTTTCACAACTATATTAGAAAGCATGAAGACTTAGATGGTAAAGCACCCGCTGAAGCTTGTCGCACTAAAATTGAAGATGAAAACAAATGGATTCCATTGATATAAAATGTAGAATCAAAGAAAGGAAAAAGACAATATATTGATTAGACGCTGTTCAAAATGCCAGAATGGAACTATGGAATGTAGACTCAACAAATTCCTAAACAAATTCCATCGTCTATTCCACATGCAATAGGAATACCAGTAGAAGACTATTTACCATATATAATGAAAAATATCATTATACTATCTACATTGTACTCTATGCAGAAATTTAGAAGTATTTCTAAGTTAATTTGCTACCAATAATATTAAGAGGCGAAAATTGTAGCAATCGCATCTTCTATTTGATCTGCTTCATCTTCAAAGCCTTTTTCAATCAAAACAGTCATAATTCTACGCAATACTCCATGTGACACTTCTTTCTGGTCTCTTGTCATGCGAGATGCTAGTTTACTAACTGGTCTAACGTCAGCTTTTATTTTATCACTCATACTTTTCTGTTGGCTATAGACAGGGTTTGTCAAGTCCTTATTGTTCCAAGTCTTAACTAAATTTTCATACGTATGGAATATGGATATCTTTTCATCTATGCCACTTAACATCAATTGTTCAAGTAATTCATTAGTTCTTATCATCTGTGTCTTATTGTTTATTGAAACACCTAATTCTTGCTTAATATATGCCAAATAGGAAGTAGGCCACAGCCTATTGCTATAGCAATTGCAAGTAAACCAGCAAATAAATCTCCTACTATTAAAAGTTATTAATCCAAGAAGACTAGTTAAAATCATTGTTGAAAATAGATAAGCACGAATATATTTGAAATTGCTACATTTAGCACACCAAATCGTTTAGCTAGTTAGATAGCTAAACTTTTGTGGTTGATTCTTTGATATTGATCTCGTTTTGTTCAGCTTTGATGTAATCGCAGATAATGCTTGCATTTTCTGGATTATCTAAAGCTAGTTTTTTAATGCGTTCTTAAAGTAAGGTTTTGAGCTATCTAGAGTGATAAAATCTATATCTTTTTTTCTAATCCACCGCTACTCTCTGCAGATACCTGTTCCAGTGTCCACTGTCATGAAACAAAACATTCTCTGAAGATAGAAATGTTTGCTTAGGAATTCACAAGTAAAGCGCGGGGAGTGGGATTCGAGCCCACGAGTTCTTTCGAACATGGGATTAGCAATCCCACGCCCTACCAGGCTAGGCGACCCCCGCTCTAATGCAGTAAAGGTTTAGTAGCATTATATTAATTATAGTGGATCGATGCGATAGTAAAATTTAAGCTCCGCCGAAGGATAAGCTAATAGATCATTTATAAATTTTACAGACTTTTTGTTAAAAGGTTATAAAATAGGTATACTTGGTTATAGTATCTTTGAACCTTAAGGAGTCAAATGAGATTTTTAGAAAGGCTATAATCAAGACTTACTTTGAGCCAGAATTACTAACTATGGATTATCACAGATCTTTCGTTAAACATCCGTTACTACGCTATGACGGTTTAACAGTAGAAGATGTTTTACATCTTTATTTTGACATTGTCACAGGAAATGATTATCCTGATGGCGATGAATGGTTCAGCATTGAATATCTATTGCCTCATAACGTAAAATTACCAGACTATTTGAAAGGTCCTGACTATTTTACAACAATTACGGTTTCAGAAGATAAACATTTCTGGCGACACAGAGAATTGATTCGTTTCAAATATGGTAAAGCTAAGAAACTATCAGAATCATTAGCTTTTATAAATAAAAAATACCGTGAACTTAGCAAAGCTTTGCATGATTCATCGGTTGTCAATCAAATAGAATAATAATTCTTCAATAGATTTAAAAAAATATATCACTGCTGTAGGCTTCAGCATCGACAATATAAAATTATAAACAAGAAATCCTAGCAATGAAGAAGAGGGAACATCTTGAAAAATAAAAAGGAAGATGTTACAAAACCATGTTACAAGTCTAATGAATATAATCTTATTTGTTGAATAGCCTCCTGTGTTCTGCCATCATGCATCTATTATAAACAACATCCATCCCATTTTCTTTCGCTTTTCTTTCTGCTTCTTCATTATAGATGCCTTCTTGCATCCAGATTACTTTGATTCCTTTTTTCTTAATAGCATCCATTACTACAACTGGGACATCCTCAGATTTTCTAAATACATCGACAATGTCAATATTTTCTTGCACATCAGCAATAGATTGATATGATTTTCGTCCTATAATCTCTGATATAGTAGGATTTACTGGGATAACATTGTAGCCCTGTTGAATAAGGTATTTAGGAACATAATGTGCTGCCTTTTCTTCGTTTTTTGACATTCCTACTACAGCAATATTTTTCAAGTCATAGATTTTTCTCAACTCAGAATCAGAATGGAGATCTACTTTCATGTCAATAGCTATTGTTATTTATTATATTTATTAATTCGATCTTAGCTGGTGTCAAATATTTACGTATAGATGATTAATTCCTTGTAAAATAACTGTTGTAAGTAATCACTAAAGAAATATCTTTTGTAAATACTGCCTTGATAATATTGCTTTTTATAGAGCCCATAAAGTTAGATACTTTTGTGTTATGAATATTCGATCTGCTTTCTATTTGCTGTAACAGATCTTTATCTTCTTTATAATCTTCATGTTCTAAATGCAATCTTGCCCTTGGAGAGCGATTTCTTAATTTTAATGCATCATCAATATTGCTATATGACAGGATGAATGAGTGGCTACATA
>DASQYF010000177.1:0-3738 GCA_035639375.1 Nitrososphaeraceae archaeon | reverse complement strand
ATACACGTTATTATCAGGACCTATTTTGACTACACCACCATCATGAGATGGTCCTGGTTGAGTTGGCAAGTCTAAAAGTAGTTTAGGATTTATCAGTTTATTATTTACTAATTCATATCTGTAAAGACGATTACCAAGAGGAATATCTCCTGTACAAGGTTCACCAATTTTAGGACAAACATCACTACCTTCTACTTTTGCTTCAGTATAATAGAGGAAAACATAAGTAGGGCCATTTTCATGTTTTGATACAGCGATTCCTAACAAACCTCTTTCGCTCTTATTTGCAACATTGACATCAAGTAGTGGTTCTGGTAATATCTTTCCATCAATAATTCTCTGTACTGTTCCCTTGTTCTTCTCTAAAACCAATATATCATTAGGACCTAGGAATGCCATACCAGTTGGTAATTCTATCCCATTGACAACTACCTCTGCCTTTAGATTAGGATCGTTAATTATCGGTTGCTGTCCTTCTACATCCTTAGCTTTTTGAGCGCTGGCATGATTGAGATATTTACTCGAACTAGAACTTGAAGATATTATCATTAGCGTTGTAAGAAGTAATATTGCAAAAAAAAGACTAGACTTAAACAATTAATATTATTCACCTTGCCCTTGCCTTAAAGATATTTATAAACATTGTTTTTTATTTCAATAGTATAGTAGTATTTTTCAATATGATTTTATGCCTAATTGTACTAGATGATTAAGACTATATAAATCACTAATCGTGAGAATACCTACAATTGTTCTGTGGATATATCTCTTAGTAATTCGTGAAATTTCTCAAAGAGATGTTTTGATGGAAATCTATAGGAATATGTACGTACCAGGATCAGAAATTCAAGAATGTGATTTGTTCTATAATTTATTATTTACTATAGTGCTAGCGCAAGAATTAAGACAACTCTCCATCATAATAATATTATATTATTATCATCAAATAGTATCTCGGCGTACATGTTCTATAATATTTATAAACCCCATAATTCAAACTTCTATTGCTAAATGAAAAATAACAAATCTGTCATAGTTATATTGTCAATAGTACTCGTAACATCTGCTCTCTTAACAACCATCCCCTCCTTATCTTTTGGACAAAAGGAGACTGATACGCCTGCCGGAAGCTTTGACCATATTAAAGTATTTGATAGCAATGGCAAATTGATCAGTAGTTGGGGACCTACGGGCTCAGGTGATGGACAATTTCTGCATGCACACGGCATAGGTCTTGATTCTGCCGGCAATGTATATGTAAGTGATGCAGAAAATTATAATATACAAAAGTTTGATAGCAATGGCAAATTCATTACAAAGTGGGGATCTAAAGGTTCAGGTGATGGACAATTTATAGGCCCATGGGGTGTAGCCATCGATTCTGCTGGCAATGTCTATGTCTCTGATCAACAAAATCCTGTAGTTTCAAAGTTTGACAATAATGGCAAATTCATTACAAAGTGGGGATCTAAAGGTTCAGGTGAAGGACAATTTGTGCATCTTCATGATGTCGCAGTGGATTCTAATGATAAGGTGTATGTTACTGATGGAAGAGACAATTCACGAATAGAGAAATTTGACAATAATGGCAAATTCATTACTATGTGGGGATCTAAAGGTTCAGGTGAAGGACAATTTATTGAAAATCATGGTCTTGACATTGATTCTAAGGGTAATGTCTATGTGGTTGATACGCGAAACTATCGCATACAAAAATTCTCTCCTGATGGCACATTTATTAGTCAATGGGGTTCTAAGGGCTGCGGTCCAGATCAGTTTCTGGTTGCCCACGATCTTAAGGTCGACTCTTCAGATAATATATACCTAAGTGACAGTGGTAATGTGCATTTTAATATGAAAGTAACGTGTTCATAGGTGTAGAAACCTCAAAGATGCAAGAACATAAAACGATTTTTCTTCATATAGTGTATAGCATTAATGATTATTTCAGCTATACCAAACTCCTCCAACAATTTATAATGCATTATACAGAATAAAACTATTTTTTTATAACATAGAAGTCACGTACTTTTTTTGTTCTATTTGTTTTGTCGAGAATATAATATTCAAGCATAGCCCAGAATGCAGGAAATGTTTCAAGGAGCCCAATTACGAAGGACAACAATAGAGTTTGAAAATGCAACATGATTCTCTTTATTATACTGATCTTTGAATATCTTAGGTTAAGGAATAACCCCAACTGATATGAGAATAACCACATAGTGTAAGGAAATAGTAAGATCAAGCCAACTATAGGATCGAAAGGACTACCATTGATTGATGCGTTCAGCGTTGATTCAGAAAAAAATGTTTTCATCAGTACGTCAAACCACGATGTTATGTCTAAATTAACACCGTTCATTGGTAATAACATCAAAAGTTTCGGAATATAAGCATGGAAATAAAGAATCGTAGAAACTACGCCTGAGACAAAGCCCATGAAGTATGTTCCTAACTTAAACATTAGCTTAAACTTATGTATAAATGGAAATCTTTCCATATTTTGCAAACTTCCTAGAACCCATCTACGTCGTTGCATAAAATGGTCTTTGAGGTTGAGAGGAGGCTGTTCGAGCAATATTCCCCCATGCCAGCCCATCGACTTTGAACCGTACTTCTCATAAATTCTATATCCAAAAATTTGATCCTCTGCAAGCGTTGGTCCAAAATTCCATCCTATAGAGTCCTCAATATCTGATCTGACTAGTAAATTGCTTCCATGCATATGCAATGGAGGAGGATTTGTCATTTGAGAAACACAATCATAGCACGTAAAAGGCCTTATAGATTCCGCAATAGCTGTTAGTGGATTTGCAGACTCAAACTTTAATGGATAAAAGATTGGGCCTTCTGATGCCATTGCATTACCTTCTCTAATGAATTTTAGCAATGAAATAATTGTCTGATCTGTTACATAACTTTCGTCATCCATATGAAATATCCAGTACGAGGCTATATTTTTACCAGTTTTACGACGATGTTCCACCGCATACTGTAGAGCTCGTGCTTTTTTGATTGCAAAGGCTTTAAATTTTTTATCAACTACAATGACTTCACACTTGGTACCATTTAATGTGGTTTTATCCTTTGGATCATCCGTAATGATGGAAATTTGATAGTTACTGTAGTTAATGTTCAATGAGGAATTTATTATAGAATGGATTCCCCTTTTTACAACCGGTGTCTTTGTAGCAGAACGAGTAGTTATCTGAAATATTATCTTCGGATCGTTATAAATTCGTCGAAGATCGTGCTCTACAAAAATATTTCTATTCTTTATGAACCTTCCTAGAGTCAGAAACGCGACAGGTATAGTGGAGAACCAGAAAGAGGTAAGTATGATCATCACAACATTCTCTAACAACACCTTAGTGGCTAATGTCTTCTTTTATAAAAGATTGCTTTTTAAGGCACTCATAAAAGCAATAGTGCATTATTCTCCTTGAAAATAAGGGTTGAATGAAAAGGAAGTTGCGTATGGATCATGATGTCAGTCTATTAGGATATAATAGACAATTATGACAACAAGAACATGCAGGTAAAGTTTGCTAGATATTAGACAAAGCAGCAAAAGTTTGATGACATTATATTTAAACGTATCAGTATAAATATTGTCTGATTCGATTGACACCAGCAGCTGAAGCTTTGCTACGATAAATTTAAAATAAGATAAATACGGTTTCTTTTTGTAGAAAATACTTACGATATATAGAAGCCGCAGTGATTCTGATCGTTTTG
>DASQYF010000176.1:0-2435 GCA_035639375.1 Nitrososphaeraceae archaeon | reverse complement strand
GACCATTTATACCACCAAAGAACAACATTATAACTTTGTCTGACAAGATTAAGATTATCATAAAAAGATTAGTTAAATTTAGAGAATTCTGATAGAGAAATTTGTCTAATATCGGCTAAAATTAAAATTATTTGTTAATATGCTTAGAAATTAAGAATTTTATTTTATCTATTAAAATGAATAAAGCAAATGAGCTAAAACTAAATATATTTAACGAGTATTTATTATAAAAATTTCATTCTCATGATTTAAGTAATATATAAAGTAGAGTTGAAGCAGTTACTTCAAATTTTTTAAGAAACGAAATTCTATCTTGGTATAGACAAAAATGATTCTTCTAAATAGACATATTATAACCTCAGTTTCTCTGTGATCATTTTCGAGGGAGATACGATAGTATATAGTTGAATATAGTATTTAAAATATCATTAAAATAAAAATATAATCTACAATATATAATAATCAGCGATAATTTAATAACAAAGGAATCCCGCGATTTGTCAATTTGAAAGGATGATATTGCGTCTTTAGATGCATTTTCAGGTATTATGATGGCATATTCTGTATACCCTCTCATTGACAATCGTATTATCCTTTTAAGATACTAAGAGAAGTAGACATAAGAATTTAATATATTTTTTATTAACAATCAATATTGGCAATCATTTCTAACCGACTGTCACTAGAAAATAAACATCAGAACTATAATTCGTTAAAGCACGTACTCTCTGCCTTAGAGTCATCAGTCAACTCCGTACAGCCTCAATTCCTGGTAAGGAGAGCCTTAAAACGGAATTGTTCAAGGCTATTGATAACTGATATTCAAGGTAATAAGCAGGAATTTGATATAGATGGTTTTAAATCTATTTTTGTAGTCGGAGCCGGTAAGGCAACGGCTAAAATGGCAAGAGCTGTTTCTCACATTTTAAAAGGAAAAATTACTAGCGGAGCAATAAACGTTCCCTATGGTAATAAAATTAGCCTTGATTGCATATATGTAAGCGAAGCCAGCCATCCTATACCTGACGAAGCTGGTGTTGAAGGTACAAAAAAAATCATAGATATACTGAAAAATACTCAGGAATCTGATTTAGTGTTCGTGCTAATTTCTGGAGGAGGATCTGCACTCATGCCATTTCCTGTAGGCAGTCTCAAACTAGAGGAAAAGAAAACAATAACACTAAAAATGTTGGCTTCTGGAGCTTCTATTGATGAGATCAATACAGTCCGTAAACATTTATCATTGATTAAAGGTGGACAATTAGTAAGATTCGTCAAAAAAGGCTGTACTGTAATTTCGTTGATCTTATCAGACGTGATAGGAGACAAAATGGAGACGATTGCCTCTGGTCCAACTGTACCTGATGTTTCAAGCTTTAAGGATGCTGCAACCATATTACAAAAATATCATATATTTGAAAATAAATCGTTAGAAAAATCATCTCTATCTTTGATAATCAAGAATGGTCTTAAAGGATATATTGCTGATACTCCAAAACCTGGAAATTCTATCTTTGATAAAGTATACAATATTTTGATAGGTAACAATAATATAGCTTGCAATAAAGCTGTTCAAACCCTAAGAAAAAAAAGGATACAAGCAGTGTATCTTGGCTCCTCTTTCGATGGTCAGGCAATAGATTTCGGAAAGGTGCTTGGAAAATTGGTCAACGATTTTGCCATTTCATCACTTCCGATTGCTTTTGTACTTGGAGGAGAAACAACCGTCAAATTAAATAAGAGAAGAGAGAATGGCATAGGAGGAAGAAATCAAGAAGCGATTTTATCAGCTGCAACCAAGTGCAAGTTTCAGCCTAGAGATGATATTACAGTAGTATGTATGGGAACAGACGGTATAGATGGTAATTCAGCCGCAGCGGGTGCCTTTTTGACTCCAAAAAGCATCTATTTAATCCAAAAAAAGAACATAAACATAAAAAATTATCTTGAAAGTCATAATAGCTACAATGCTTTGAAAAAAATAGGTTCATTGTTATTTACTGGAAACACCGGCACTAATGTAAATGATATTGCAATCATTTGCCTAATGAATAGGCATAGTTGATAGAAGATTATTCATGACTTACGTGATCCTTTAATGGATATCATAAAATTAGTTATCCCAATAAAAGGAACTCTATTCTCTGATTCACCACACATCTACTTTAGAGCAAATAAGGTAGCCTAATGAATATCTAGAGTTATACTAAATTGATGTTGTTATTATAATTGATCTTTTCAAGATTTTTATAGGTAATTTCATTATCGAAGGTAAATGCTTATAATTATTGATACAATTCTGACAGCAATATTGTATACGTTTTTTCTGAATGTATAGATAAGAGCCTTTTATTTTTAAAATATAATCATGATATTTTTTTTGTGTCCCTGAATAGGATTATCTTGTTGCAGAGCTTTTTGACATGTATCAATAC
>DASQYF010000175.1:0-2631 GCA_035639375.1 Nitrososphaeraceae archaeon | reverse complement strand
TTACGTTATATGTTACAATATAATATATGACATACCATATATGGTAAAGACCTAGCAATGGGATAATGGCTAAGATAGTCTATTTAATGTTCTCCTATGCCTCTGGAATTTGAGGTTTGTTGTTTAAGACGTGGAGGATGTAGCTAGCTACCAGAACGCAAGATGCGATAGAAGATAATTCCTAGTAGGAGTGTCCAACAGTATTTGAATGGCTTTATGAAAAGATGCTCTAGACTTTTAGCAGTTTGATGATGAGTATGTCAAGATTAGGAAACTGTGTGAGGAAGCAGCTGAGTTTTAGGAGTATAGTAGAAAGCATGACTCCTAACTCTGCCATATTATTAACTTCAGACACTAAATACGTCATCACACTAATATGTATGCTGAATATGTATAATTTGTAAACCTAATGGTTTATCAGATGATTTGCTATTTAATTCATAATTGGTAAATCAAATACCCCAATTCCTATATTTGACAACTATAGGATGGAAGACAGGTAAACAGCACAGAATAGAGATTTGGTTTGTCGAGTATAACAAAAGATATTATCTAATATCAGAACATCGGAAACATGCACATTGGGTTCAGAATATTGTACATAATCCTAGAGTTTTGTTTACTGTAGGCCATGAGACATTTGAAGGTACTGCACAAATAGTTGATCCAGACAACGAGTCCAATTTAGCCGATAAAGTTTTGAAGTTGATGGACACAAAATACAGCTGGGATAATGGGTTGATTGTAGAGTTAATACCTCAATAAGCCTTGCACCGTTATTTTAGGCGTTGTGAAGCTGAGCAGGCGAGTTTATTTATGATAATATATCCATTGCAGCCTATTGAAGGTTAATTCTGTAATATGAATTCTAAAAAGAAAATTTCTCTGGTCACTGGCGGCAATAGGGGTCTTGGATTCGAGACTTGCCGCCAACTCGCTGAACTAGGTTTAACTGTCATATTAAGTGCTCGAGATATATCTAAAGGAGAGAAAGCTGCAAGACAATTGTCTGATAGAGGATTAGACGTAGTCTTTTATCAACTTGATGTTTCCAATAAAAGTCATATCCAACATACAGCTAATGTAATAAAGCAACAATTTGGTCACCTTGATACTCTTGTTAATAATGCTGCCATTCTATATGATACATCGCAGTCTACTATTAACGCAAACTTAGATGTGGTAAACGAAGCATTAATGACCAATCTATATGGGCCTTGGTTATTATGCCAAGCCTTCATTCCCCTGATGAAAAGGAAGGGATATGGTCGCATAGTGAATGTGTCAAGTGGTGCAGGTTCATTACATTATATGGAGGGTGGAACACCTGCTTATAGTATATCAAAAGTAGCACTTAATGCATTAACAAGAAAGTTAGCAGCTGAATTAAAGGAAACGGATATCTTGGTGAATTCAGTTGACCCTGGTTGGGTTGCAACAGATATGGGTGGTCATGGGGGGCGTCCTGTAGAAGAAGGTGCAAAGGGTATTGTATGGGCAGCCACATTGCCAGCTAATGGTCCAAGTGGTGGATTTTTCTATGATGGTAAACCTGAGCCTTGGTAATAGGTAATAGCATAATGGATAATTGCTATCATTATAGGCTCTACTATGAGACTTGTGCATTTCTCCTTTCTTCTGTATTATTCTGTTCTGTAATATTTCCTGTAATGATCTTAATGGTAGTGTTGTGTTGATGTGCTGATGATGATGATGATCGAAATGCTAAAGCTGTTTGGGGTGATAAATGAACTGTCTAAGTAAATAGCGATAATAGTAATGGATATACAATAGCAATAACGGTAGCGATCTAATAATAATAATATACTAAATCGGAGATATAGCATTAAATTGCCTCTTTTAGACAATAGCATGATTATGAATCCTTGATTGGTTCTGTTCGATTAAGGGAGATAGAAATAGAAAATGAAAGAGGATAGGCAGTCAGCCTGTATCTTGAACTAGGTGGGAGAGTCTACATGCATTCTTATGTTGGATATTATCAGTTTGTTTGCGTTTCCACTTTTGGTCTGTTTGGCAAATGCCATATTATTCTCTCGTATTGTACCTATTGTTATCATTCCTGCAGCTAAGTTTATGAATATGGTTTTATTATCAAAAGTATTGATAATTATTAGTAGCAATTAAGAATTAATAAAAGGATTACTTATGTTATTATGCGGTATTTGCTGCTATCAATTAACTCAATTCTCTGCTATTTTCAAAATTATAAACTTCAATACGAATCTAAAAGCATTTAATATATCATATGACGTAGATTCCTGATCTAATATCCCATCATAAAACCTTATTCTGCCTTAAGTTTTGTAGATCATTTCATACACTATTATCGCTATAATCTGGCTGATTTGTATGTGTTGATAATAATTACAATGATAGCGATAGGGTCACTTTCTAGAAATTAAATTCTTTCTTTGAAATATGTTAGAAACTTGATTCTGATGAGTTTCAGAAGTGGTAGGCTGTGAACTAAATTGATTATGAAGCTATTACTACTGGTTTTAGTCTTTGTTTTGTTGCTGCTGTTATTATTCGAGTAAATGATATATTCGGCTGTTATGAAGTTGGATTAGGAGACGATGTATTGTAAATATTAGTAATTCTGATGGA
>DASQYF010000174.1:0-5701 GCA_035639375.1 Nitrososphaeraceae archaeon | reverse complement strand
TAGAATGTACCGGTAAGCTTTGTTCCATCAGATGATATATCTACATTGAAAAATCCATAGCCTTTGTATTGTGTAGCTATAAAATCAGCTTTGTTTTTAAAATCATAAAGGCTCTCTCCACCAGTACCTGCTGTTACGTATATTTCTCCTGTTGGATTGTTGTATGTATTTGTATTGGCAGATGTTATAGTTGGTTTAGATGAAATATCATCATTATTAATATTAGTAATTTTATTATAATTGTTATTATTATCATCATCATTATATGTTATTGGATATGATCTTTGATAATTGTGGTTGTGTCCTTGTAAGACTAGATCTACTCCATACTGATCAAACAATGGATGGTAAGTCTCTCTAAGTAAAAGATCTGAAGAATGTTCGCTTGCTGAAGTATACATTGGATGGTGGAAATAAATTATAATCCACTTTATGTCAGCATTTTGTGAAGTACTTATCAGATCATTTCTTACAAATGAGTATTGTGGAGAGTTAATAGTATAAGGAAGTATAGAATCCATTGCTATAAAATGTACATTATAATAGTCAAATGAATAATATGTATTTGAAAGATCAAAATGTTTCTTATATTGTGTTTGAAGTAAAGTAGCGTCTACTTTTTTATGATCGTCGTCATAGTCATGATTTCCAATAGCGATTTTAAGCTTGTTATTTATAGAGCTAGTCTCATTAAGCCAACAATTTCCAGTGTTCTCATAACTAAGATCTCCAAGAGCCAGTACAAGTTCAGGATCTTTGTTTTGTATATTCTTTATAGTATTTGTTGTATCATCTGTACATCCCCAATCTCCTACTGCAGCAAAGTTAAAAATAGTAGTACTAGGAAGAGGGGAGGAGAAGTAGGAGTAGGAAGAAGAAGCGGTAGTAGTATTAGTATTATTAGCAGCATATGCAAATTGTTGTTCTTGTTGTCTTTTTCCTTCTATTACTTCTTCTTCTTTAACCCCACCACTCAGACTTCCATTTATAGGCATCAAAGATAAAATTATCATAACTAATAGTAGCAAGGAAATTGCAAAGATTTTCTTTGTCATAAACAATTATTACTGTTTGATTTGGCAGCCTTAATTGCATGGCCGCATTAAAAGCTATAGTAATATTTAGTAATACAGTAATCCTTTATACTATATAGTATGATTATTTATAGAATCAGCATTGAATTATTTTTACCAGGGAAATGTGCACTTCCACTGCTTATTATGTGAAGAGTTAACAATATTATAATTCTGAAAGTGAAATTATATATTTTACATTCTGTTATATTTTTATTATTGCTGTTATTAACATCATTTGGTAAAATCTCTGGATTATCAGCTTCTGTAGTGTTAACGGCACGTACCGATGCCGCAATATAATATGTTGTAACTTTAGAACATCATAATGTATGAGATTCTTATTTTGCTTATAATCATATGCCGTCCATCACATGTCCCTCCTTTTTTTTAATCTTTTATGTGTTTTTGATCTACACAAAATCATTAGCATATTGATGTCGTTATATCATCTTCCTCCTCCTTTTCTTCTCTTCAAACTGCCGGAATGCCTCATTAAAAATCTATTCTAGAAGCATATATCTACTTCTATCCAATAGAAATATTACTCAATAAATATTATTCTATTTCTTTTATGATGATTATGATGATGATAGTGGTGGTGGTGTTTCTTTAATTTCATTCCAGCAGTAAACGCAAAAATCTCCTTCATCATGGAATATTTCTGCTTCATTATCGCATGAGCTGCATTTAATATCCATATATGGATCACCTATCCATAAAATAATTATCTTGATTTGTATGCAAATGTCAATTGCCTGTACTTTTCATTAATCTTGAAAACTTCATCTCTAACCCCCCTTTGGATCTAACGGATAATTTGTAAACTTCGTCTCTTACAAGAGGAATTAGTGAGATACTATTATTATTAAAACAAACAGGACAGGTATTGGTCTTGTGTTCTTGTATATATGATTTGAAAATAGTTGCACTCCAAAAACATGATTCACAGAGAGCAAAATGACGGTTGTCAGTAGTAATATAGTTGTTATTCTTGTTGTTTTTGTATCCTAAGCTTTGAATTAAAGGCTTAGTAGTATTATTATACATGTTGTTATTTTATGTAGGTTGTCTTACATTTATTACCATTATCAAATGTGATCCTATAGACTATGTAGGTCTATATTGATCATTATATTACCATTATTTTATGTGGAGAAGGTTTTTTCTTCTAATCCATTTAGTATAATATGGTAGTTGATTGGAATTCTTCATAGAAGAAAATAATCATGATAGCGTTGACCCCCTTATCCTTCTCTAGTTCACTGATTCTATGAAGTTTCTCCATCAACCCAAATATTTTTTTTAGGTTTTTCATTCCACAAGCTATTGAGATAGTAGTAATAGTATTGTTAGCAGTAATTGAAATGAAAACATTGTATTATTGCTTTGATGAAGAGAAAGGTAAAGTAACAGATTGATATAACAGTATTTTCAGCTTGGGAGATGGTATATATGACAACTATAGTGAATATATTCTTCTATATTGATACATACTACTATAGATTTCATTGCGATAAATCATTTTAATATCAAATGAATATTATAGATGATAATAACATGTCAAAAACATTATTGAGCAATGATAAAAATCAAGAAAACAAGCAAGTCACAAATTCTGAGATAGTACCTAAACAACAACAATACGAAGAAGAAAAGGAATTCATTATATTAAAAATCTATAAATCTGAGATAGATAAAGCGATTGAGAATTTGAAACGACGTGAGAAAATAAATCAATATTATGAACCTGACTATAAGCTAATAGTAGAACGTTCCACAAATATAATATTAGATGATTGTGGATGGTATGAAATTCTGAAACAGGCAATAATATCAACCGATCACACTTCTATCTTGGAAAGAGATGAGTTATGAGATTCTCTATATAGCTGAACAAGACGAGGAGTTCAAGGTATAAAAAATAGAAGGTGTTGCTAGATGCTTAAGCTAATAGTATATATTATAAAATGCTGATTGCAAGGTATTGGCAGCAGAGAAACTAAAAGACTCGAGACAAATTTCTCTTATAATTCCTTTCAAAACTAAATTGATCGTGAAACTGCTGATTGTTTTGGTCTTTCTTGTTGCTTCTGTTGCTGTTCTTGTTCTTCCAGTAAATGATATATTCTGTTGTTACTAAGTTGAACTAGTAGACGATGTATTGTGAATCTTAGTAATTCTGATGGACTTTGTTCTTTAATTAATCCAGCTTCATATTCTAATTTGGTTAGTGTAAGAAATGCATTGTAATCTTCTATTGATAGTTTTGTAGAGAGCACTTTTGTTCTTGACTCACAACCTCTCAGAAGGTAAATAACTTTGCTTTGGCCTATCTGATAATATGAATGGAGGGACGACGATAATTTGATAACATTAGAATATGCAATAGAATAGGCTAATAAAATTCGAAATTTGACTTAGGCTGCTACAAGGTTCTCGGCATAACCATATACATCGAAAAAAACAAGTTAAATTAATTTTATAAAATTCATTTATACTTTGTTGTTATAGGACCTAGGAAACTGGAAGAATATTGACTGTGACTTTATCAGATACATAAAGTTGAGTAATTGCATTGGTTTTGTCGTCGCCGTCTGAGGAATCATGTTTTATTGTACTTCTTCCTTTTTTATAACCATTCATCAACAAAATCAGAAGTCAAGAACTTTTTTATCGTTATATTATTATTCTTAAAGATTGAATCTGATCATTTATTTTATGTGCTATATTATATCTATCAATCTATGAATCCTGCTTATCTTTTACAATCAACTGATTCTTTATTTCCTCGATTCTTCTCTAACTCTGGTTCATTGGCATCAGATTTCATAGTTCAAGACTTTGCAGTAATTATGATAGTTGCAGCTATAATGCTGATCATCACATACAAGTTAAAACAACCAATGGTAATTGGTTATATTGTCGCAGGAATGGTAATTGGACCTTACACTCCACCATTTAGTCTAATACATAATATAGAAACAGTGAACGTATTTGCCGAGTTAGGAATCATAATGCTATTATTTGTGATTGGTACAGAATTTCCGATAGCCAAGCTAAGATCTGTAGGAAGGATCTCTATTATATTAGCGCTTCCTGAGTCAATAGGCACGTTGCTAATTGTATCTTTTATCGCTCAAACAATAGGATTTAGTTTTTTTGATTCTATGTTTCTTGGTCTAGCATTGTCTATTACTAGCACGGTAGTAACTCTCAGAGTCTTGGAAGAACTGGGGATGATTAAAGATAAGTCGTCCACTCTGATACTTGGAATAACTATTGTCGAAGATATTGTGGCTATTAGCGCTCTTGGAGTTCTTCAATCTGTAGCGGTTAATCCTGCTGGTGAAGTATCTATTTTAAAAATAATAATTTCGATAGGTATAGTAGGAGCATTCATTGGAGGTATACTGATTTTTGGCTCAAAGTTTATTCCGAATATAATAGATAAAATTGGAAAAAATAACGATTATGCTTTGCTTCTAATTGTTATTCTTGGATTGGCATTTGGCATGGCATTTGTAGCCAAAGGACTTGGCCTGTCAGTCGCTACTGGAGCCTTTCTAGCTGGAGTGTTAGTTGCTGAATCAAAAAGTGCTAACATAGCAAGAGTTATTACCATTCCATTAAGAGATGTATTTGCTGCTATATTCTTTATTTCAATCGGGGCTTTAATGCAAGTATCGCTAATACCAGACTTCATTGCTCCAGTATTGATACTCGTTTTAACTTCATTTGCTTCAAAGTTTTTAATAACTACGGTCATCCTGGTCAAAGCTAAATATGATAGTGTTATAGCGTTAAGAACAGGTCTTGGAATGTCATCAGCAAGAGGTGAACTATCACTTGTTGTTGTTAAAGGTGGTCAAGATATTGGGGCTATCACATCTTCCGTATTTCCTATAGTGGGTATAGTAGTTATTGTATCTACTTTTATGACGCCATATATCCTACGGTTTGGAAGTAAACTGAGATCTTCCTCATCTTCTACTTCTACTTGATCATTAAATATTAATAATAATCACAGAGAAGAAAAAGCACTTGAATAGTAAAGTAGCAATGTCAATAATATAAGTGGGGGGCTATTATCTTTCTTGATATACTCTTTATTTGTTGTACTCCTAAAAATTGGTAATGGATCAGCCGATATGATTCTGTTGACAGAAAGAAAGACCTAATCATTGTGCTGTCTGATGAGATATGAAACCATTTCAAATAGCTAGATATATGAAACTCTTTAACATCCAAGCAGACTATCTATGATAATCTATTATTCGAGATAGTGGTCCAGTTGTTCCATAGTTTGTAAGTGGAAGCGTATGATGTGTGAACTTATTGTCACTTTTCTTAAAATAAAGATTATAAATAATATGACAGCTCCGCTGCCCAATATAATGTGTCTTTGCTAACCCTTGGTTTTAATTTTCAAAATAAGAGTTAGCGTCTAGGGCTTGAGACTCCTGTTGCGATATAATGAACAGAGTCACCTATATAACATGCGTGATCTGAGATGCGTTCAAGATACCTTAGTATCAATAAGGCAGAAATATAACAACGTGGGTCTGTAAACTTATAATCTTGGTTTGTTTTGAGAGTAACGATCTCCCGTAAGTATTTCCTATATA
>DASQYF010000173.1:0-8761 GCA_035639375.1 Nitrososphaeraceae archaeon | reverse complement strand
CCAAGACAATATCATCAGCACTTATTTCAGCAGCTTTTACTAATTCGGTTGTTGATTTGAAAGGCCCGATACTTCTACTGGCCCAATCCGTATGATAATTTGGAGCAACAGTATTCCAATTTAACCTGGTATTGATTTTGTACTGGACCGGGTCAAATATTTCACAATTCAATTACATTTATTAACATCAGATATATTTTAAATATCCTTTGGGATATTATCTCTTATCTTCTTATCTTCACATATAGATTAATTTGGGTTGCAAATTGAGTGAAACTTGTCATATTTTAGATTGAACCAACTAGTCACATAAAAATATAAAACATTGATTTTGTGCTGTATAATACAAATACTGCTTTGGATGTTGCTGAATATTATAGGAGAACATGCTATCAAAGATATGATTATCGTTTTAATACTTTCTATATAGCTTTATTCGTTGTTAATCTATTCTTATTATTTTATTTAATCGAGCTATCAGTTCTTCATTTTCAATTGGTTTTTGAATAAAGTATCTTCCATCCAATGTGTTAAATATATCTGCATATTCTCCCTGATATAGTTCACTTCCTGTCAGAAAACAGACCTTGGCTTTATTATCTATCTTCTTTATTTGTCTATATAACTCAAATCCATTCATATTTGGCATTTTAATATCAAGGATTATCAGGTCATACATACCAGTTTCTTCTCTAAAGTCCTCTAAAGCTAATAAAGAATCAGTAAATGAATCGACCTGGAATCCATTTTCTTCTAAAACTATCTTTATAGTTAAAATAACATCCGGTTCATCGTCTACTAACAAGACTCTCTTGTCTATTATTTATCGACCACCTTTACATTTAGTTGTTGATTAATAAGGGGCAGGATAAAATAAAACGTAGCTCCTTTTTTTCCATCAGGATTATTTTCAGCCCATATCTTGCCATCATGTGCTTCAATTATTTTTTTAGATATATACAATCCTAGCCCTAATCCTTTTTCTGATTTTGTAGCAAACTTCCCAAAAAGTCTGTCTTTAACAGTGGGATCTATTCCTTTACCTGTATCTTGTACACTAACCATGACTGCTCCTTGATTATTGTTGTTAGTTGCATTGTTATTGTCTTTGTATCTTTTCATCCTTACTGTAATAGCTCCCTCGTCAGTGAATTTGATAGCATTGCTCAAAAAATTATAAATTACTTGAGTTATTCTTCCTGCGTCGCCATATAGAAAAATATCTTCTTGTTCATTTGATATAAAATCCAACTTTACTTTATTATCTTTACCTTCATTTTTAAGATGAGTCTTTATGTCAGCTATGGTATTTAGAATTAATTCTTTAAGATTAAATCGGCTTTTATTCAAATTTAGTGTTTGACTTTCTATTTTAGCAACATCTAAAATATCCTCTGTAAGTTGTTGAAGTTTTTTTGCATTTCTGTGTATAACATCTAGTAATTCTCTATACTGTTTGATATCACCTTCTGCCTTTGACCGTAAAATAGCTGATAATCCCAATATTGGTTGTATAGGATTACGAAGCTCATGTGCCGCTATACTTATAAACTCTTGCTGCATTGTCTCCACGTTTTTTAATTCTTCATTTAATATACGTTCATTCCAAAGCAGTTCAAAAAATGATTTAAATGATTCTACAGTTCTTCTGCTATTAGAATAAACACCAACACCAATTGCTTCTGAAAAAGTTTCTGCTTGAGGTTCTATCATCTCAGCTCCAAAGAACTTTTCATTATCAACTATGAACATACCATGTGGAGAAACTTTTCCATTTAGAATCTTGATATTAGGAGCATGCTCCGATATCTTTTTTAGAACACCTGAATTCTCCTCAGATAGAAGACAGATAATCTTTATAACTGCAGCATTTTTTTGTTGTGATGCATTTATCAGATAGTCTACAACGCCTAATCTATCTACTCTAATGATTGCTTTATCATTTGGAAGAAGAAAAAGAGCTTCCTTTTTCACAGATTTTGCCAAATCGACAAGAATTTGATTTGCCTTTTCACGGTCATTAATAACTTCAAAAAATTCTGGCTCTATCCCTTGTTCTATTGATAGTATTCTTTCTTTAGCATCAATAGCATCTCTCCATAACTCATTAAAAATAAAAGTAAAGTGGCTAATGTAGGCTTGTTCATTGCTGACGAGCAAACTTTTTATTATTTCTTCAGATCCTTCTGTCTTCTCAGTTGTAGCAATTATTTCTTTATCTGAAAGAGCAAAATCAATTGGAGGCATATTTTTGACATGTCTTATCTGCACACCTATCTTGAGAAATTTCTTAACTATATCAGCAGCATCTTTATCTGTGATAATGGTGAGTAATTTGATTCCCTTATGTTCTCCTTGTTTATATTTATTCATTATTTTCTCATATAGGTCAAAGTAATTGTTATAGACTAAGCGTAATCCGCTAACTCTGGAACAAACTAAAAATTCATCAGAAGACTCAAGGAGGTCTTTTCCCTTTCTAAGTATTTCGTCAATATTTTTCAGGACTTTAATTTCTTTTAATACTGAACCTAGATATTGTTTCATGTCCTGTTCTGTAAGCGAAGGTTCAATTCCTGTCTGTTTTAAAAGAATAGACTGTTGTTGTTTTGCAGTGTTTATCGCTCTCCTTTCTATTTCTTGTTCCAGCCTGGCTACTCCAAGAACATCTACTAGTTTAGAACTCTCTATAGCAGATTTTCTAATCGATTGTCTTAGTGAATTATCTTGGGATACTGATGCTGCCGAAGAATATAATCCTATACTAAACAAATAGGTAGCTAACAGTACCAATGAATGAGATGCTACTCCATATGTTTGTTGTAAAGCAGAAATCTCATTTGCAATGCCAATTGTTATGATACCTATTGCAGAGATAATGAGATAATCTTTTACTTTTGTAGCAGTTAACTTTCTTGCTACAATAAAAAATGCTAGACCAAATAGAACGCTACTTCCTATGGTACCAGCTCTAAACAAAAGCCTAAAATAAAATCGATATGGTATATCTGCTGGCAAGGAAATTATTAAGCCACTTCCAATTAGATATAATACTAGAGGAACAGCTAGAATAATCCAAAATTTAAGAGAGAACTTTTCTAGTCCAAGTGATTTATAGTACTTACGTAAGAGTGTTGCTACTGCCATCCATGTAAATATATAAGGCAGTGCTGCTAAGTAATCTAAGCTATTTTTAAGTAATACAAATGAAGATGGTAAGATCCAAAGTGTAGTAGTATCAGGATTTACTACTTTATATTGTATTTCACCATGATATTTTTCAGAATTTAGATATATGAAAGATGCTTGGGGGATTGCTCCTAATGGAGATTTTTCTTCTACCACAGATACGAATATTAGTTTGGTATAGGCATCTTCTGTTATTGCTATAGCAGATGTTGCAGCTGCTAAACCAAAAAACAAGACCATAAAATTTCTTTTGTTTAATTTATACCATGAAAAAAATTTGAAACTAATAATTCCCATAATAATGCTAGCTGCTACGGAGCTAATTATATAGACTAAAGTAGTTTGAGTTCTTACATTTGTACATTTACTAAAGTAGTCAAGACAGTGTATGTTATTATTATATAAGACAAATAACAAAATCGCAAAAATGGAAAACTGAATTATTGTCACTGTCCAATGCATTGTGTTAACTAAAAGAGATTTGGATCTCAGATTTGCAGTTATTTGCCTAGTATATTCTAATAGAATCCAGGATCCTATTCCATATCCAATAACTACAGTTAATGTAAATAGTATGATTTCAGAAGTATTGTCAAAGTATAAAATCTGGCGGGTAGCTAATAAATCCAGAATTACGAGGACAATCATAACTGCTGCAGTATAGATAGACACTGTCCTAACGTTAACAAAACAAGTGAGGAAATTAGACCTGCTCATTCTCCCAATCTACAAGTAGTATGTAAATCATTAAATACTTTTTATATTAAAAAGCCCAGTGCTTAATATAAGATATAATGTGACATAAATGCGACTTTTACATAGATTAGGCTATTGTTACTATAGGTGAAAAAACAAGGAAAGAGACACACTATGTTAATTTTAATTATCTTAATTCCAAGATTTTTAACTATTAAAATTTCTCAACAAAATATGGCATGATGCCTCTTCATTTAACGCTTTATCCTATGTACATATGACTGTTGATGTCTCCTCTTCCTCCATTTTCCTCCTGTCATATTCTTCTTTGTTCTTGCTCATAATAATATCATTTTCTCTGTCTTTGTTATTATTTCTCTATTTTTTTTACTATTCTCTCTATCTCTTGTTCTCTTCTCTTTTTTTGTTGTCACAGAAAATAACCATTTTTATTCTAATAAATCTACTTGCCATGCCAATGTATTTCATTCCATCTAGGACTTCATCCGGTTGATCAGTTAGCCAAAAAATTGAAAGCCTCTTTGGTTTGCCATATATTAGCTAACTGGTGGCATAGAAAATATAAAAGGTGGAACATCATTTTCTGGTTTTATTAATGCAACTTGTCCAGTGACATTTACACTATTCCATTTTGTTACGTTCATAGGATTATTAAGACAAGATAATTTGGCAGTTAACTCGTTTACTCCTTCCGTAATCAGATGATAGCCTCTCGTATAATTATAATCCCATGTTGAAAAATCACTAACTCCTCCAGGACCTGTTGCTGTAGCATTTTGCATAGGCTTTATATCATTTACATCTACAGAAACTTGGCAATCAGTAGTTGGATTATCTGTTGATGTTCCATTGATTGTGAGTTCACCAGCTGGCACCTCTTGACCTGTATTAGGTGATGTAATTTTTACATCTGCTTCAGGTTTTATTAATGCAACTTGTCCAGTGACATTTTGTCCAGTGACATTTACGCTATTCCATTTTGTTACGTTCATAGGATTATTAAGACAAGATAATTTGGCAGTTAACTCGTTTGTTCCGTTTGTAATAAGATGATATTTATCAGTATATGTGTAGTTCCAAGTAGAATAATCATCTGCTCCACCACTACCAGTCGCTATAGCTTTTTGAAATGGCTTTAGGTTATTCCAATCAGCATATACTGTACAATCAGTAGTTGCATTATCTGTTGATGTTCCTGATATTGTAAGTTCACCAGCTGGCACCTCTTGACCTGTACTAGGTGATGTAATCTTTATACCTATTGCTGTATTGCCTAGCTGCGCTTGTGCCAATACAGAATTTATCATAATAATAATCATAATCATTGTACCTATAATTAGAGATATTAAAAAACTCCTATAGTTTGACTCAATACCACTTTTCCAGTTCAAAACGAAGAAAAAATCTGTATATTTGCATTTAATTACAATTGTCAAATTTCTTAGAGCAATTTAACGAATGAATTGTTAAGATCCTTTTCAAATATTTGTAGCTAAGTATATTTCATATTAGAAACTCTCCTTTTGTTTAATTAGGTTCTGAAGACTAAACAGACACAATATAACAGATCTACAAACATCAAGAACTATCTAGAAGACAGTAAACTTCTGAAGAAATGTTATTTGAGATCAAAAATAGAAATAGAGAAGTTTCATCATTGATAGTAATAGATGGTTCTTTTCTAGTTATCTTTAAAGGATATATGCTACAATATATTTAGTCTTTACAAACATCATTTTTTTTATCCATCAGATAAACCTGCCTTTCATAGATTTGTTTTACTTTTTCAAGTGTATCTATATCTGCAACAGTCTTATCATCACGTATATTTTTAATCCTAGGAAAACGTAATGCAAAACCACTGTCGTGTCTGTCACTTTTTTGGATACTATCAAAAGCAATTTCTAAAACTATCTCAGGTTTTACTGTTATCTTATATCCATCATTCTTTACCATAAGCGACTTTAACTTACTTGTCATTTCATCAATTTCCTCATCAGTTAATCCAGAATATGCCTTTCCTATGGTTCTTAAATTATTATTATTACTATTATTATTCTCATCTCTTACAGCAAATGTATAATCTGATAATGTGCCTGCTCTTTTTCCATGGCCATATTCAGCCATTACTATAACGGCGTCTATTGTATCAAGTTCTTTTTTCAGTTTCACCCAATATCTGCCTCTTTTGCCAGGATGGTATTGGGAATAAGGTTCTTTCAATACCAGCCCTTCATGACCAATATCTCTACTCTTGTCAAATACTGAAATAATTTCCTGTTCAGAACTTACAATCTTGTAACTTGAATTAATGATTGGTTGTTTGAATACTATAGACGATAAAATTTCTTTTCGTTCTTTAAGGGTTTTCTTGATTATATTCTCTCCATTAAAATACATGATATCATAGATAGTATATATCACTGGGATTTCTGCCATAATTTGTTCTGTGACAGTCTTTTTGCGAAGTCTTTTCTGAAGTTCTTGAAAGTGCAATGGTTTGTTATTTCGGAAAGCAAGTATTTCTCCATCCAAAATAAAATCTATATTTGATGATGATGGTGACGAAGTGGTAATAGTAGCAGCCGCCGCCAATGCAGAATCAGCCAATTCGGGAAATGCATTTGTAATATCTGCAAGCTTACGAGAGAACATTCTAATTTCTTGTCCAAACTTATGCATTTGTACTCTTATTCCATCATATTTGTACTCACAAATCAAAGGTTCTTGATAATATTTGATTATTTCTTCAGCAGTAAACATTACATCAGCTAGCATAAAACTTAGAGGAGTAAGAGGTTTTATTATTGCTTTATCCAAAGTATTTCTTTTTGCCAATATAGATACCTGAGCTATATCTCCAACAACCAGCATAGCTTCTCTTATAACTTGGATATTCTGATTGAATGCTTTTGCAATCGCAATTTCGACTAGTCCCTCAACTAAACCAATCCTCATCTCGCCGTTAATGATTTTTATAAGATATTTTGCCTCCAGAGGCAAGATATTGATGAGTAGTCCGGTCAAAATCTTTGTCTTATTCTTACCCGCACCTGGACCTACAGTATCTGCAATTTTTTTGAGTTGATTATATACAAAACATAATGTTAGTTGCTGTTGCTGAAAGAGTGAAATCATATGCTTTTTTGATACTGCATATTCTGATAATGCACCAATATCTCCATGTGTGAGATAAATCTGTTGAATTTCGCCTGCATCTAGCATTGCAATTTCAGAAAGGGATTGCATTATTGTACTAAAACCTACATTTACATTCAATTTGGAACCTCGTGGAAAGATTCTTCCAGATAAGAACAGAACCGCGATAGGTAATGAATCCTCATTCAAGCCAGCAAGATATTCTGAAAGGATGCTTACTTTGGCATTCTTACTATTTGTTGAACGAATATTTTCACATATTTCTACAAAATACGAAAATTCATTATGACTACTCATTTAATGACTCGAACCTAATCTCCTGTATGATATATCATTGCTATTATTAAACGGGAGACAATTCATTACTTTTAATAGTTTATGTTAGAGATATTTGAAATAAATACTAAGAATAATTTTTTTGCATTATTACATGAAAATTTATCCAATTTATATCTGAGACTCAAATGCTTTTGCATACATGTCCATGATATTAATAAAAAGATAGTATCTATAATCAGCAGAGAACGTATATACTCAATGGAAGAGATATATTGATAGTTGATTTCTTATAGAGGATAGGAAAATAAAATAATAAACAAGTTCATAATAAGCAATAATAATATAATATCAATATAGTCTTGTCTAAAAATACTGGTAAATCAATTAGCAGTAAAGAAGAACAAGAAGTCTATCAACAAAATGAAGAAGCATCAGCCACTAATAATAAGACTCTTCTAACATTGCCAAATATCCAGTATCTTGTAGCAGGATTAGATACTTTATTATATACTAATCTTGATGGAGATAAACGCGTAAAGGTTATCCGGTTAAGAGATGAATTAATTGCTTATATTAATAATATATTTACTGACTATTCTTGAAAAAAGTATGCTTAATTTATAACGCCTGATAACAAAAAATTGAGTAGCCTATATAATTAGTATTGCGGGTTTTGTATTTTTCTAAATATTATTAATTTATGATTAATTGCATTTGTATACCAGCATCAAAAAAAATCAATTATAAGTTATATATACATATTTTCTTCTCTCTGTCAGCCAATCTAATACATTATCAAGATATTGTAATTATGTTGGAACTCTTACTTGACCATCATCATCATCGTTATTCTTTTTCGATTTTATTTTGTTATTCATGTTCGTATTAAATTAACATGTGATTATATTACATTTTGAATCTATCAATTACTAATTGTCTGGAAAATTAAGAAATGATGATTTTATGAATGTGTTCAGAAATCATTTTTTATACCAGTTATTATAATCAGCTGGAAATACTTTGCAAGCTTATTCGAGCATGCTCCAGAGATTCCTTTGCTTCTCTATTGCTGTTGTTGTTCTCTTCATCTAGTCTTGATATAATTATGTTAAGGGTCCTAATCCCGGCTTGTTTTAGTTCTTGGAAGTTAACGCTATTATCGCCGCTTGCTGCTCTTGCCAATGCAGAGAATTCTTGACTACTTCCTAATATTTGAATTTCTTTGAACTGTGTTTTAACCTCTGCATTGAGTGATTTAGTTACGGTGAGAACTTCTTCTTTAACTGTTTGAAAAGTTTGTAGCTGGATGGCTTGTAAATTTTGTGTAAAGGTACAGGATATATCTGCGATATTTTTCTTTGCCTCTTGTCCCGCTGATTCAATAAATTTCTGGGCATTGTTGAATTGAGAATCTATC
>DASQYF010000172.1:0-4197 GCA_035639375.1 Nitrososphaeraceae archaeon | reverse complement strand
GCTATACCCTTATCGTTAACTGAAGAGATGGTGATCAATATCTTATCATAATAATACAATTATTACTTGCTAAAATGAAATTTCATCTTTTAGAAATTTTTATAAAATATATCTGAACAGATAAAGAATCAAAATGATTATATAACTATAAGAGGTATGAGATATATATCATCTAACTTTATATGATTAATAAGTTTTTAATATTAGGAATACTAACGTCAGCATTAGTAATAGCAACTGTCAGCCAATCGAGTTTTACTTCCCTATATGTTGGGAATGATATTCAGTCTCCTATTTGTTCTGATGACTGGTATATTACAGGATATTATACACCATGGGAAGAAGAATTTCCAAACTCAAATAAAAGCAAAGTGATTGTTAAAGGCATTGGTGAGAGAATATACAGTACGGAATTTCTTAAGCAAGTAAAAATAGAAGGTGATGGAAAAACACTCGGAGGATTCTATATTAAACCTGCTGGCAATAATACTTACAATAAATTATCTCATTCAACAGATTACCTTGGTAAGAAAATGTCTTATGACCCTGTCACCATCGCCGTTGATCCTAAAGTAATTCTCCTTGGCAGTATTCTCACAATTCCTACGTTGCCACATCCATGGAATCAGAAAACATATATTGCAACTGATACAGGCAGTTTCAAAGGAAAGCATATTGACGTTTGGACCGGTGAAGGAGAACAATCGAAAGAACAAACATACAAAATAACTGGCAGAGATAATTTAGTGTGTATCCAATAGAGTGAATATATTAAACTAAACAGATCACAATAGTTCATGATTACATTTTAGAACTGACTTGCTAATATTATGTATATAAGTTATTACCAGATCTTGAAAACTAACAGATAATTCATGGATATCAAAGTTAGCAGACATCTATTTTTGATAGTAAAATATCAAGCCTTGCATTTGCCATTAACTCTTCTATTTGCCTTTGTGGAGGCCATCGGACAAGTAAAATTCCAAAAGAAGATTAAAACCCAGTTATAATCGAATTATTGTTCTTTTGTAAAAAAAGATTTACTTTAGGATATCTACAAGGTTTCCGACATTTTAAATGAACTAATTTATAAAAAGCGTGTTTTTAGATTAATATTTAGATTTCGACAGATTATGTTTTTAAACAATACTCACCATTGTTATTAGAGTCCTTGAATATTTTAGCGATAGGTGCACATCCAGACGATATTGAATTAGGTTGTGGAGGGCTCCTAATTAAAGCAGCTAGCTTAGGTCATAAAATCTATTTATATACTTTAACACAGGGCGAAGCAGGAGGGAATCCTAAGGAAAGGGTTGCTGAGTCAGAGAAATCTTCAAAAATCATAGGCGCAATATCATTGTGGATTGATAATTTTCAGGATACCAAGTTAAATCTATCAAGTGAGCTCATTAACCGTATAGAATTTTACGTTAACAAAGCACAAGCTGATATTGTCATTACTCATTCTCTGTCTGACATACATCATGATCATAAAGCAGTTGCAGAATCAACTATTGAAGCATGCAGATTGGTTTCGAGTATACTTAGTTATGAGATGCCTTTAACTAAACATTTCAAGCCACAAATATATTATGATATTTCTGATGTAATAGATAAAAAAATTGAATTGATAAGGTTGTTTTGGTCACAGCAAACTAAACTTTATCTCAAAGCAGAGGCGATCAAGGGACTTGCTCAATATCGTGCTTTACAAAGCCGATTAAACACTGCAGTAGACTTTGTTGAGGCGTTTGAAGTATTGAAAATGTGCATTGACACGGAATTCAAGTTATGGAGTACGCCAAAGAGCACATTCAAAGAAATGCCCCTACAAGAGTTAGACCAATTGAAATACTAGAATTTTTATAGAGCTCGAAATGTCAAATAGTAATAATCGTTTAATGGAAATAGGCAACAATCGAGAGTTATCAAAAATGCTAAATGATATAAACAATAAAAATATTACAAAACTAGAACCATCATTTGATGCAGGATTGGGATTCTCTTACCCTGTCATTGAACATTATAGCTTAGAAGAGCAAATATCATTTCTTGAATCATGCATGAAAATTGGCATATTAAATGGTAAACCATCAATATCGTTACTAATGTGCGGATCTTGTAATTCTTTTGAGTTCTGCACTAAGTTTGTATGTACACTCTGTACATCATCTAATATTATTCGGCGAATAACAATTGAGCATGATTCGTGTGGCAATGTTGACTTTGATTATAAATATATCTCATCTGATGGGACATTAGTATGTGAAAAATGTAATAAGACACTTAAGGCTATTGGTGTTGATTATTCTAAGATAGGTTACTTTTACAAATGTTCGGAATGCAGTGCACTCCTTCCAAATGTCGATCAACATTACCTATGTCTTAAATGTGGAACCACTTCTTCAGGAGACGAATTAAAAATGCTACAGCTATATTCCTATACAGTTGATCATCAGAAACTATCGGAGAAACTAAATGCGGATAATTTCATGCTTTCGGTTTTCGAAGAATTAGACAAACTTGGTATAAAATCATCTCTGATAGGAGCAATATGTGGTATGTCAGGTTTGCAACACAATTTTGCACTTGTAGCATATGATAGCGAAGATCTTCCTTTTGTGATAGTGGATGGAATAGAATCACAAACAAATCATAATGATAAAAAAGAAGATGAGTTATCTGTTTTATCCTTTATTGCAAAATGCTCAGATGTAAAAGTTTCAAAAAAGATCCTTTTAGCTATACCTAGTTTACGAGGAAATCTCAGGGAACTACTTCATGTGAATGGAATTAACTTAGTAGAATCAACAAATAAGGATGAGGCCGCATTAGATCTGACACAAACTATCAGAGAAATTTATAATAATGTATAAAGGATCACATACAAAAATGATAAATCAGAGAAAGCAATTGAAAACTATAACATTTCTATCATCATTAACAGGGTTAATTTTAGTAGCCCTAATTGTGTTTTTTGGTTTTTCTTACATTCTAGCAACAGCCACTTTGGTACCAGCCATTGTTTCTTGTACTTATTTGATAACTACATCTAAAAAGCAGAACGGCGGATTTTTATACAACACTAACATATTAACTGGACCCATTATTCTTCTTGGTCTTTTGGTTACCCCTATTATAAGTACTATAATTATTTCTACAATTTTTTCTTTTGCAATATACTCTATTGTAGTATCGTTTTTGATGCCGATGACTTTTGTAAGTATTTTTTTCTATTTACCATTATCAATTTATGAAAAATACTTTAAAAAGAATACAACTATCCCGCTTATTATGCCTACTTTAACAGTGATTGTTCCTGCATACAATGAAGAGAATAATTTGGGAAAAACACTGCGTTCAATAATTGAGGCTGATTATCCAAACAAACAGATTATTGTCGTAGATGATGGTTCTACCGATAAAACATACGCTATTGCGTCTAAATACAAAATAAAATCGTCATCCAAAAATAGATATTGTATTATAAGAAAACGAAATGGAGGAAAAGCATCAGCTATAAATCTTGGTTTACGCTTTGCAATAGGAGAAATTGTAATAATAATTGATGCTGATTCAATAATAGAAAGAAGCGCATTAAAAGAAATGGTAAAATTCTTTCAATATTCAGATGTTGTTGCTGTTGCAGGCAGAGTAAAGGTATTAAATAGATCTAATATCTTGTCAAATTGCACTGCTTTAGAGGTAATAATGGGTGCAAATCTGCTAAGATCACCATTTAGTTTATTTGGAGTAGTGATGATGGTGCCTGGAGCTATGGGTGGCTTCAGAAAAAAATCGATATTACAAAGAGGGCTATATGACAAGAGCACTCTAACAGAAGACTTTGATATCACACTGAAACTGCTTAAAAATGGAGGAAGAATATTAGGAATGAATTCCATATCATTTACGGAAGTTCCTTTAACTCTTAGAGAGTTCTATAAACAAAGAATTCGTTGGTACCGTGGTAATTTTCAGACTTTGCTAAAACATAAAGACATAACCAGAACCAATAGAAAGTATGGTATGCTTCACAAATTCGGTTATCCGATTACATTATTCACATTCATAATACCGCCTTTCTTGGACATGGCTATTATTGGATTTGCAGTTATTGCTATTCTTGGAGGGACCGGGATGTCTCTTGTTGTTCCTTTTGTCTTATTCATGTTTTTGCAACTTCTCCTG
>DASQYF010000171.1:0-5593 GCA_035639375.1 Nitrososphaeraceae archaeon | reverse complement strand
ATGACATTAGTAAAATGCAAAATAAATTTCTTGAATCGGACATAATGATAATTAATATATCTTATTCCTCCCAAATGGGAGCAGTTACATGATCATACTTTAGATTGCTATACTAAAGTCATGATTTATCAATAAATTCTTGCTGTTTACTTTAAGGTAATAAATCATTTTTGTCTCGAGCAGCAAGACCAACAGTAACAACAATACTAATCATCACTACTGCAATCTTCAAAAATAAAAATACTATTGTCTATTGAACAAAAATAATATAGCGTTGGCAGTAGTGGAAATCTAAATAACTACGAAGACTCTGCCTTAATGGTTATCTCGCTGTTGCAGTAATATTAAACTAAAAATAGTTAGTTAAACAAGGAGAGGTCATATGTGTTGAAATTATGCTTAATGGCTTTTTTCTTTTGTTGCTGGTTTAATACGAGTGGACTTTGATTTTTCTTCTTTTAGCATCATAAATAAGGCCAATCCTATGCAAATACTAGCTATCCCGGTCCCAGTGGCAACCAATATAGATAGCGATGAAGCATAGTCCATCATCATCATCCTCAGCTGCACTTTATCATATATGTATCGTTATTAAGCAGGACATGACAACTAGCTACTTTTATAATCTTGTTCCTAAAAACAAACAATTCAATCAATCACCTATTTCACTATATGATAAAAAGGAAAGGCTATACGCAATAAGTTGGTATGGCATAAATATATTATAGGTTAAAACTGTCAATTGCATTAAATTAAAAATAAAAAGTGTCTTCATTATTTAATTATTACTTTGATATTTATAGTTGTTTTCTTGGAATATCTAGCACTGCTAAAGATTAGAGGCTTTATGATGTTTAATCTTGCAATAGTGATATTGGCTGACTTAAATTTGCCTTTTATCGATAAATATTAGTCATTTTCTATAACATTTTAAAGCTTATTGATTGTGTCTTTGAAATCTATTTTTTTTAGCTTACTTTATTAAATCAATTTGCTATCTGTAAAGTATAGCATTTTGTATGAAGGAGTGATTAGATGTAAATGTCATTAGCAAATCTGGTTGCATTATTATTTAGTATGATTGTCATCAGAATAACAAATGTGGTTAGTTTAGCATTCCTTTTTTGGCTTATATCTTATACAATTTATGACCAGTACTACTTGTCACTAATTTATCGTATTAATGCTAAAGTTCGAAACACCCTTTTTTCCTATGTTAGCAATATTTAAGGAATTTGTGCAGAAGATTATAGTTTGTTACGTTTGTCAATGCATAAGTCAGAATTTTAACTGTCTTTTCCGTTACAAGTAATAGTACTATACGGTAATTTCAATAAAAACTATTTTTTGTTTGCAAAATTATAGTTATATCATAACTTTTCTATATTTTAGTTATTATTTTTTCATAATATAAACAATAAATAAAAAATAGATAGATTATCATGAGAGGTACATTAGTTATTTGACCTTAGTAGGCCAGCCACCTGTCATCTATGAACATCGATATGATAGATATGAGTGCAGTAAACAGATCAAAACAATATCATTAAGTACAAAACGAGATATTCTCCTTATATATAGTCATAAATATATTTATACTTTTACTAGTTACTAGTAACAGCGTGAAAAAGGTCGAATTATTAAAAATCTTAATTAAAGAAAGGGCTCTAGTCAGATTACTCAAAAAGATTGGAAATAGAGAATACCAGACTAGAGAATTGTTGCAGAAAGTAGGATCGTATGGCTATGGTCATAAGCTTTTACTCAAAGCAGAGAAAAATAGGCTAGTTGAAAGAAAGCTTATAAAAAATAGGACATATAACAAGCTTACTAAAGAAGGAAAACAGGTAGTCAGATTAGCAAAGGAAATCGGAGTATAAATATGAAAAGTTGATACGGATTTCTGTCTCTTGCAACAGATAATGTATCATTTTTTTTATTTATGTGAAAAATCCACACATCTCTTGCTAAACCTTTCTGGTAATCGACTATCTGCAAAATGAAGATGCATATAAGATGCAAGACAGTTATATACGACAAAACCATCTCTTTTGTTATCTATTCCATTGCCTCTTCTCATAGTATAAGCAAATTTTGAATCACTAGAAATATTTTCAATGTTAGAGTAATGGAATTCATGACCTCTAATTTTAGACATGTTTTCAAAAAATGAGGATGTACAGTCCGCTTCAGTATAATTTAAGGTCAACTTACCATTCATGAATGTATCTGCATCTATCAATCCAATCATCTTTTGTCTTTTCTTTTTTCTCTTATTGTCTCTTATAATTGATCTAGTAAGGTACATTAAACCTCCACATTCACCATAGATTGGCATTCCATTCGTAGCTGCTTTTGATATTGATTTTATCATTGCTTGATTATGTTCAAGTTTATCAGCTAAAATCTCTGGAAAACCACCCCCAAGAATTATTCCATGAATGTTCTCTGGCAGTTCTACATCATTTACTGGACTGAAGAATATAAGTTCTGCTTGCTGCTTTCTAAGAGCATCAAAGTTATCAGCATAGTAAAAATTAAATGATTCGTCCAATGCTACTGCAACTCTGAATTGATTATTAGGAAGTGGTTTCTGTATTACCTTAGCTTTATTTACGTGATTACATAGTGATTTTATCTTATCGAGATCAATCTGTTCTGATACATATTTTGCTGATTGATGGATTAAATTTTTTTTCTTTTCAAGTTCCACCACGGGAATAAGACCTAAGTGACGTTCTTCCATTGTAATTTTTTTGTCTCGTCTGACTATTCCTATTATTGGGACATTGACTTTAGATGCAAAGGCATCTAGAACGAATTTTGCATGCTTTTCCCCTGCAACATTATTTAGAATAAATCCTGCTATTCTTAATTTTTTGTCAAAATTTAAAAAGCCAAGTGCAATGGCTGCTATTGAGCGTGCTGCTTTTCCAGCATCGATTACAAGTATTATAGGTGCATCAAGCATTTTTGCTATCTGTGCCGTACTTGCATAGTCATCTTTTCCTGAAAGCCCATCGAACAAACCCATGACACCTTCGATGATCGCGACATCTGCTCCTTGTGATGCATTATTGAAACATTTTAGCACCCCATTCTTACCCATCATCCAGACATCTAGATTGCGTGAAGGTCTTCCAGTTACAATTGTATGATAACTGGGATCAATAAAATCAGGGCCTATTTTAAATGGCTGAACATGAAACCCGTTTTTAGTGAGTGCATACATGATAGCTGTTGTTATGGTAGTCTTGCCTACTCCACTAGTTGCACCAGCTACAACAATTTTTGGAGTATTCAAATAGATCGATATTTGTTTTCTTTCATTTTTTATTTTAACTTATTGTAATCTGTGTGTAATTTCTAACATATACAATGTTATTACATAACATTGTATATGTTCTAATTTGTAACTGGACTTAAAAAATCTGAACTATATCATAAATAGTATATATGAGGAAATTAATAGACTAACAATGAAAACTCTCGGTTTAATAAGAAAAAAGCAACAGATAGAGAATAACACTGCACTAATGTCTGCTATCGTCATTTCATCCATTCTCCTCTTACCACTTCTAACATCATCACTTTTTTCTCCCACCCTGTATCCTATGTCTTCACAGAAAGCGCTAGCACAACAACAACAACCGATAGATAATAAAACTGGTATTATGATGGACCCTGAGAGTGGCATGATGATGAACAGTTCTAAAAATGGCAAACTTATGATAATGGACCCTAAAAGTAATATGATGATGATGATAGACAATGCAACTGGTATGATGATGGTTATGGACCCTGAGAGTGGCAAAATGTACAGTGCAACTGGTATGATGATGGTTATGGACCCTGAGAGTGGCAAGGTCATGATTAAAGATCGTAGATGTGGTATGGCATCAGTATCCGTAATGGATATTTTAAAAGTCTTTAGCCCCTGTTAAGCAACAGACCTCAACAGAAGCTGAAATTTCGTATACCACATATCTCGATTGATACTAAAATATAATTCATATCAGTTGGACAAATATTATTTTCTACGCCAATTTTGGGGATACTCTCTTAATCTTCCTTTCTATTAATAGGATCCCAAGCACATAAAGTAGGAGCATCGGTCCGGCTATAAACCACATGGTGACACCACTACCATCAGGGGTTATTATTGCACTAAAGATAGCAATGATGATTATGAAATACCTTAAGTTATTCCTCCAGAATCTGGGTTCAACCATTTCAGATACGGTACTAGCCCACATTATGATTGGAAGCTGATAGGAAAGCCCAAAGGCAATTAAGAGATGCATTACAAAGGGAATAAACTCTGTTATTTCAAAGAATGTACTAATACCAATGGACTCTCCATATATGTATAAAAATTCAAGTATGTAAGGTACAACGATAAAGTAAGAAAATAAGCTCCCTATTGCAAAAAGTCCTATGGCATAGATTGTAACCTTTTTTACAGTTGCCTTTTCATGTTGATAAAGCCCAGGACCTATGAATGCAACAAACTCCCTGACTATAAATGGCATAGTCATAATTATTCCTAATATAACTGCTACATAGATCTGAGCAAAGAAAGCTTGTCCTGGTGCGACTTGTATAAGAGTAACATTTTCAGGAAGTAGATTCTCCTTCATGGTAATTATTACCTGAATTGCTATATTATTCGAAGGGTCTGGGTACGGGAATGGTATTTTGTAACCATTAAAATCGAACACGTTAATGGTTAATGTCGTACAAAGAATCGTGACTAACACCACTGCAAGAACTATTCTAATTATTCTTATCCTGATTTCCTGCAGATAGTCTATGAAGGATCTTTCCTTGTACATCTATCATTTAAGTTATGACTCGCATCTATATTACATATTTTAAACCTCATAATATAATATTTTAATATTTTAAGAAATCCCTTCTGGTCTATCTATTTTATCCGAAACTAACATTCTTGTTCTGGTAAGCTTTAGGCAGAATATATATATGAGCAGGTTTGTTCTTTAGCGTAAAAAGAGCCATAAGAGGTTTGTCAAAGTCTTTAAATGGTGCCCTAACTGGTGCCCTAACTGGTGCCCTAACGCTGCTGACAATATAATAACAACATTTTAAATCATTACAGACATTATTTTTAATGCAATATTTTGATAAAGATAATCCTGTAATCATACTGTAAAATCACAGATCATCCATCAATCATCAATCAAAATTCTAACAATCCACTCTTAGTATTATGTTAGCGATTTAGAAATGATGCATGCTACCAAAGGCTACAGGTAAGGCTTATTGATTGGCAGATAAATTATAACAACTACATATGCACTCGATTTATACCTCTAATACAAAACATCATGGTCCTACAAAGTATACACCTGCAAACGTTGCTATCAAAAAATTTCTTTCTTGTATTAACTGGTCAAAAACTTCTCGTCCGACAGAGTATGTTACTCTGCAAGATGCACAAAATCGGGTACTGTCAATGAATTTGTCAAGTCGTGTAGCTGTGCCTTCATTTACCAAAGCAGATAGGGATGGTTATGCAATAAAATCCATTGATACCAAGGGAGCATCAATGAAGCAGCCAGCCTTACTTGAT
>DASQYF010000170.1:0-2832 GCA_035639375.1 Nitrososphaeraceae archaeon | reverse complement strand
GTCCAGTATGATTTCATGATTATGCCAGCAGAAGACCCTGAAACAATGATAACACATAGAGCAGCCAAGATAGCTCAGAATGGTTCTGCACAGCAATCTTTCACTTTTAAAGATGAGAATGTCGGCTCTGCCATGGTAAGGATTGCAAACATCAAGCGGTTTCGCTCAGGCATAGCGGTTTGAATTAGTTATAAGAGCATATTACAAAATTGTTTTCACATTGCTTATACAAAATTCCTGATAGTCAACTATCCTAATTTTATATTATTATCTTGGCAACTTTCTTAAAGAGGTGATGAGCAACTGTGTTTGAAAGAAGGCAAAGTAGTTGTAAAGAAAAAGCCTGTAACTGAAATACGTCAAGTTAAGAAGTAAGAAATGAAAGGTAATGTCAAAGGCATATAAGAGAAGAATAAGTGACAGGATAATATTAGTATGAGTGATGTATATATTATTTTCTTAAATTTTTATAATAAAACTACAATATCATTGAATAGTTGTGATTTCTGTATTATTTGTAGATATAGGAACATTATTGTCGAATTTCTCAGATAGTTAAACTCATCTATGAATCCTTTATATATTTTCTTGTCTAGAGGATCATGATATGAATACACTAAAGATGCTGAGTGCAATTGCAATTGTCGCAGTAGTTACCATAACAGCCTTCGGAAGCTTTGCTGTTGTTACTATGCCAGCACTAGGTCAGGAGAATATGACGTCTGGCGGTATGATGGAAGGAGGCAATATGACTGGTGGTGCAAATATGACTGGCGGAAATATGACTTTAATGATGTCTAATTCGACAGGTTGAGTATAGCTGCAAGTTAAATATAGTGAATCATAGACTACAATAGAAATTCCTATTTTTTTATTTTGATTTATTTTATTTTAAAAGATAAAGCTGTACTGCTAAATTCATTTCATTTCTTAATTAAATGCTCCATCTATATCAGTAGGATATTAATAGTAAAGCCTCTAGAACATCCAACCGGATGCACTCTTATTATTGAAACTAGAAATAGATAAAAAAATTATAACTCGTGGCTATAATTTTTAACCACCTAGAATATTGCCTAACATCCCACTGACACAGCCACCATCACTACCCTCCTTCTTTTGTTATCCTCCTTGTCCTCCTCCTCCTACTAGAAAACCGCCAAATAGTGATTGCAATCCCTGTGGATTACTTCTAGATTGTTCGTTTAATATATCCACTCCGTGTTGAGTGTATTGTCTAGCCGTCTCTGGATCTTGTATTCCAGCGTTTTGTTGTACATGCCTTACTAGTTCATGATCACGATTAAGTCCTCCTCCTCCTACTAGACCTGACAACATCGATTGTATACCACCGGAACTATTACTACCACTACCACTACCAGATAGCATACTTCCTATCCCTTGTCCGATCATCTTTTGTGCCATAAATCCAATTATCGCACTCATTATAGAGTTGCCAATAGATTGCTGAACTCCGCTTCTCTGGGAAAACATATCAGCAAGATTGTCTAGATTCATTGTGTATTGATTTATAAAAAATATTATTTAGCAATTTTAGAATATATTTCCACTTTCACCTTAGGATTCTTATGACTGCAATATGTATATTAAATGAATTATTAGAATAAAAGGAGCGACTCTAGAACGGCATAATATACACAATTTGATAAGAATCATACAAGAATGCTCTAATCGAAAAATCCTAGTGTCAGGGTAGAGAAATAATAGTAATTTTATTTTGCACTTGGTGCTGTTCCTCAGCGTACATCCTATGCAAATAATTAAAACCCAAATTAAAAAAGAAAAATAAATATCAATTTATTTTGCTTCAAGTTCCTTGATCCTTTCAACAACACCTTGAGTTTCTCTCTCTAGATCATTCTTGTATTCTTTTAGCAATGCAATTCGCTCTTCTTTGGTTAGAAAACTTCTTGCTTTTTGAAAGCCTGTTCCACAGCAACCATATCCCATATTATTCACCTCCTCTTTCTTTCATATCGTATATACGATATATAGTGTATGATGTATTTATATATATCGGACATCCAATATTACATATGCGAAGGTTTGGCAATAACTATTGTTGCGATATGAGAGGTATGTTAGGATTTCTAATACTCTTTTTACTTTCAAAACAGCCAATGCATGGACAGGAACTTGCAGATGAGATTGCAAAAAGAAAAGGAGAAAAGCCTAGTCCAGGAACTATTTATCCGGCGTTAAAGAATCTTCGGGAAATGGGATTTATTAGTGCAGAAGAAAAAGAAGGTAAAACTATAGTCTATAGTCTTACACAGAGAGGGGATAATGCGCTTAAAATTTCCAAACGAAGGTTTGTGAAAACTTTTCTTGGGATATTCCCTTAAAACGGTATTCAAAGGATCTTGAAACATGAAAGTATGAAGCTGAAGAAATTATTCAGGATTTTCTGTTATATGACTTCCATCTGGAGCGGATAGATTGATTGAATATATCCCAAATCTGAGTTGTAGAGAAGCGCAAATAATAATGATATATACATATATATTATTAATATTATTAATTGACATTATTTTCTTTACATGAATCCATAATCACATACAGATCTCACCTTTCAGAAGATTTAGCAAATTATACCCACTATCTCAAAGATCTCTACCAGATCTTGCTTGTACTTAAAATAAAATTGGTGGATGTATTTTCGGTACTATAGGTTATATCTTCAACTTAGGATAAATACATCCACCTTAAAGGAAAGAAAATAATAGGCAGTTGTATTGATGTAGATACCGCAATCGGAGTTAGAGATATTACCTCTTGATGCCTCTTCTAAATAAGCTCAAATCTTTTCTC
>DASQYF010000169.1:0-9996 GCA_035639375.1 Nitrososphaeraceae archaeon | reverse complement strand
ATTTCTACCAACACTATCAAAACCCTTATGTCAAGAGTGTGGCTTTTGTTATTATTGTAGGGATTTTCTTTCATGTTTTCATTATGAGATAGATAAAGATTACAACCAGAAAGAGAAAGAGAAAGAGAAACAGAAGCAGTTGTTATCGATACCACTATTATCATCCTGGAAGAGAAAAAAGAACATCCAAAACTGGGATTCATATAATGATATTGCTTCCATGCTTACATGGTATAACCCTAATGAAGAAAACCCTGTAGCAGCAGTGATAGTAATAGATGAATCAGTAAGACGTAAATTAGGAAAATTCCATATTTTAGAGCTTATCAAAAAAATAACAAGTCCAGAAATGAATTGTTATGTTGATATTATTCCTACAGGTAGTTCTGATAATGATGTAGTCAAGGTATTTAATTCCTATGTAAATATTGATGCTCTTATTTTGACTTCAGACAAAGTTCTATATAGAAGATTATTAGGACGCTCATTATTTGTAAAAGAGAAAGGAGGTAACGCAATCAGATTAATTATTAAAGAAATAAAACATAGAATTTCAAGGGTTACTAAATAATAATTATAATAATAATATTGAGTATTTTCGACCTAAAGAACGAGATACAGTTGTAGGTATTGGTGCACACATAGGACATCATACACTGATAGTCGATAGTTCAAAGCAAGTTGGTGCAAATGGAAAAGTAGTTGCTATTAAGGCTTATCCTAGCAATTTTGAAATGTTACGAGATAATATTATGATAAATAACATTGTTTTTATTGCTAAAGAGTAAAATCGTACTTTAGAGCAAATTTCAACTTTAAGGAAATATTATATAGCATATTTTACCAAACGCAATATGGATAACATTAAAGTTGCTTTTTGGAATTTAGGTAATCTATTTGATACCTCATCTTCTTCATTGATTGGCTCAGACCTTGAATTTACCCCGGAAAGAGGTTGGGACGATGCAGCTAAAGATAAAAAAATTGAGAATTTAGTTAAAGTCATTAATTCATTACATAACAATCAAGGTCCTGACTTACTTGGATTATGCGAAATTGAAAATGAAGAACTAGCCAAAAAAATTATAGAAAAAATGGGTAAGCAGGATATTTATGAGATTGCTCAATATGTAGATAGTCCGGACATTAGAGGAATAGATACCTGCCTGATTTATTCCAAGAGGATTTTCAAATTTATTGATGCAAAAAGTCACAATATCTATTTTAGATATCCCACACGCGATATATTTCAGGCAAATCTATCTGTGATAAATAACACTAACAATAACAATTCTGAATTGAATGTATTAGTAAATCACTGGCCCTCAAGAATTGGAGGTCGCTTTGAAACAGAACCTCTCAGAATAGCTGTTGCTGAAAACTGTGCAAGAGCAGTAGAAAGCATATTAAAAGTTTCCTTAGACTGCCTTAAAGAAATGCCTAACAATCTTAAAGAAAATGAAGAGTCATTAGATAAACTAAATCAAAAATGGAATAAGAATGTGTTAGTTATGGGTGATTTTAATGATAATCCTTTTGATAGAAGTATCTTGAATTATTTACATGCCACTCCAGATAAAAATCGATTGATTGAATGGAAAGAAATATTTGAACACCCTAACTTGAAAAAATGGCCAGCTAATCAGCAAACTGATAAACATAACTACCTCTATCAGCCTGCATTTTTATATAACTGTATGTGGAAGCTTATTCCAGATGGCACTCTTTTCTTTGATGGAGGATTAGATCTATTTGACCAATTTATAATATCAAGAGGATTACTCAATGGAGAACAAGGATTGAAGATGGATTTGAATGAGATAAAAATTGACAAGTCTACTAGAATGGCCAATCATATTCCTGCAGGAAGTTTTGAATCTACAGGCCAGAATAAAATTCATCCAATACACAAACAAAGCCCAATGTCATTTGAATATATCAAGAAGAAGGTTAATGGAGAAGCAGAAAATTTACCCAGTGGTAGAGATCCTTTGACAGGCTTTAGTGATCATTTCCCTATTCAATCAGTAATAAATATACTATAATAACTTTTAAAATTATAATGGCAAGAATTAAGTCTAATGAAGAGTCTCAACACTTAACTCTCTTCGTTGGTATATTCAAGTGGAAAAAGGAGACAATAACTTTCTTCATTGTTTATTAAAACAAGAACATTTGTTATAATGGCAGTTATAATATGGATACATATATTAAGATATTTAAGTGAAGATTATATTAATATCAGATTGGAAGTTATCGCATAGGTCATTCTGACAGATAGCTCTAATATAATATAATATTTTTATGCTTATTGTCTAAATCTTCTTTCGAATCTTCTTCTTCTCAAAGCTATAGCTATAATACCTAAATGTATCAGCTTTGCCAACTATTTTAATGAATAATCTATAAGCCCTAGCCTTCCTTACTGGCTAAAGCTTAAGAAAATACTAAAACCCATAAGGGGATCTTTTGTTATTATTGATAATGACAGAATTAAAAAGGAAACCATGTGAACTATGTGGCAGTTGGGATGATGTTGATCTCTACTTTGGTTCCTTACAAAAGGAAATCTGGTTATGCAAAGCTTGTAGAAAACGAATGCTTTTTGGTAGATAGTAGTAACAGCTACTCTTATTAATTTTCACACAACAGCTAATTTTATCTAACTTACTTTATATTCATGATAGGAATTTAACTATTGCTATAGTTAGATAATGCATCTTACTACAAATAGTGTTGTAACCACTTGTACTACCAAGTTTATAGAAACGTCAAAAGAGAAACTAAAATTGATTCCTACTCTAGTTACAAGCGTTCACTTATTTCATTTGAATTGTGTTTCAGATGAGGACAATAAGCAAAAAATAAAAATAATCAAGACACATTAATTTCATTTTACTATTAATACAGGGCAATGTGCATATGTTACAACATCTGATGCAACACTTCCAAGCAATATCTTCTTAAAACCTGTTCTACCTCTTGTGCCGATTACAATTAAATCAACATTTTCACGCTCAGCATAATCTACTATGGCAGATCCTACTCTTGATACTGGATCTTCAATAATTTCTGATTTGAATTTTATATTGTTGTCATTATTGTTTTCTTCATTGGATGCTAATTTTTCAACTTTATCAAGCCACTGCTGAGCTTCTTTTCTTTTTTCTTCTAATTCTTTCGCTCCATAGTAGCCTGATGCGGTAGCAAAGAACGAAGAGCTTAGCTTGGTTAAGTCTAGTACAGTTAATCCAATTAATTGTACCCTTCCCACTTCATTTCCTTTTCTATTTGCTATACCTATAGCATAGTAAGCTGCATTCATAGATTGTTCTGAGCCATCTATTGCTACTAATATTTTGGAAAACTTTCTCATTGTATTGCTAATGCAACTATATAATAATAGTTGATATGCTATATGTCTAAATCTATAACAATTGTGCAACAAACCAAGTATAAATTGATAAAAACGATTTTGTCTATCCCAGGTACCTTATTTTGCATCCTCCACAAACCAAAAGATTATCGATCACAAGAGAAATTTGTCTATAGTGGTTCTAGTTCTTAAACCAATACTATGCAATTGATATCTTACAATATATACTATTAGTTTAAGCATCCATTAACAACCTGCAGATTTCTGTACTTTGAACTTATTTGGACTTATTGTCTTCCAATTCCTTTTAGAGTTCCGTAGTTCGTCTCTTTCCAATACAGAAGTTAAAAAATCCAAACCAGTGCTGCTTTGTATTTAATCAACCGGTATTTGCAACTTTGTGTCAACCTATCTTATATTCCACTATCTTTATCGAATTTGTCTTATTTCACGAAACGGCTATTGCTTTTCTTCTGATGGTTTTATCTTTCTGAAGTTTCCATATAATGCTATATCATAAGCTATTTTAAGCACTCCTCCAATAATAAAAGGAGCAGATAATGTGAATGTGTAAATAATAATGCCAGTTAATGATGGACTAATAGCTTGTGTTATGTTTCTTGAGATATTTGTAATACCGGCAGCCGCTGTTCTTTCTTCTTCTGAAACCACAGCAACAATATATGATTGTCTTGTAGGTACATCCATTTGAGATAAAGCCATTCGTGCAAGATAGAGTATAATGGCTATTGGAAGAGTTGGAGCAAATGCAAGAAGTATAATAATAATATTAGCCGGAATATGAGTAAAAACCATTGTATTTATCAGACCAATCTTATCTGCAATTTTTGCTGCTGCGATAAATGAAAAAGCAGTAAGAACGCCAGCTATTGAAAAGATGTAAGATAAGGTAGTTAAATCTGCTCCAAACTTTGTAAAAAACCATAATGACACTATACTTTGAATAACAAATCCTCCAGCAAAAGAATCTACAGCAAAAAGGCCAGATAACTTTATAACAATATTTTTAGATTGCGGCGACAGAGAAGTTGGTATTAGTTGACTTGTTGATATCTTATTCTTTTTTTCTGCTACTCTTATCTCTATTCTTCTGGATAGCAAGAAGTAGATACCCATCATGACAACACCCAACAAACTATACAAACCAAATAGTAGTTTGATAGAAGCGATCGGATCTAGCATTTCAAATTGTTGCTGAAGAATCGTTGGTAAACCGGAAAGTAGGATTCCTGCAGCCATTGCAAAGGTTCCAGCCATATTATAAACTGCAAAAACAGTATTTCTTTTTCTGATGTTATTTATCGTCTGAGGTAACATAACTTGTTCAATTGTAAGAAATGCACCAGTTTCTGCACCAGTTATATTAATAGTACCAATAAAGGAAGCAATAATCAATGCGATATAGTTCTCTGTAATCATAAATACAAAACCAGATATAGACATTAATGCTGCATAAATCACTAAAAATTTTCTCCTTCCTATTCTATCTGCGTAAAGACTTGCTATTAGAGTAAAGATAACACTATTTAATAATGTAGTTGTAAGTATCAACCCAATTAACAACTCATTAAATCCAATTAACTTTAGGTAAATAGCAAGAATAACACTTAGGAATCCATATGCAAATGTCCTTACTACTTTAGCAACTAAGAGTAGTTTACCATCTCTTGTGAGCCAGTCAAATAACAGTAACAAATCCATGATATATTATATCGTGAATAGTCTTTTCTGATCTCCTTAATATTATCTTATATAAAATGCTAGTTAAATTATTGTGATGAATTGCAAATTAGTCAAATTCCTCTTACTTTTCACTACGGTTATACATATCACTAAAAGAAAAAAGCTAAACAACACCAAAACAACGGAAGAACCTTTTATGCTAGGACCTAATAATCTTGCCTGACTTTAATTAGTAGATAAAATAAGAATAATTACTGCAAGATGGAACCCTGCTATTGAAAAGTAACTAACCATATCTTATATTTAATTAATTAGTTTATCCAACTCGATCGTATTGAGTTAAAGGATAAAAGCAATTGTTGTTATTATATTCTCTCATTTTATCATATATCAAATAAGAAAATATCGCGGAAGTATTAATGTATGCATTATATTATTAATAATAATATTATTATGGCCAACCTCTATATGTGCTCTATTAATATTATTTTCCATATCCTAAAAGACCAAATTATTTATCTTCCAAATACATATAAAACAACAAGGTCTTGATCATTGCCATAAAATCTGTGTTTAGATTCCGCAGGTACAAAAATAATTGTTCCTTTTTTTACTTTATATATAGTATCATTTATTTCTATGAATCCATTACCTTCAATAACAAAGTACACTTCATCTATTGGGTGGGATCCTTGTGTGTCTATCTGATGCGCATGCAATTTCAAAATACCTGCATCTATGCCTTTAGTATCAAGAAAACTAACGAAGTAATCCTCTTGCTTGTTAATACGTGACACGATTTCATCTAACTCAAATAATTTTTCCATATTAATTCAAAACCGTTATATAATTTTAAATTTTTTCTGCTTAGAGTATTATGGAAAGTCAATGCATTGCTTTTCATTCTCTAATGATTTTTCTACTCAAGAAATGCCTTTTCAAAACCAACTGAGAGTGCAACTATAAAAAAGGCATTATTAAGGAGACTCAACTTTCTTGCATAAATTCTGTCCTTCTAATATGACATCGGCTGAATGATAGAGAAACTTTTGCAAATTCCAATAGATAATTACAGAAGGAACGCACTATGGCCTGTTCTGACACCTTAACTACCTGAACCCAAATGGTGCCACCTGAGATAACGTGTCGTAAATCATCTGAAACTTAACAGAATCCTAATATTATCATTTATTATTTATTATTATTGCGTTATTTTTGATACAACATATCTCTTATATTCTTGATGATCTAATTGCTAACTATGCAACCTTTTAGTTGCTTTCCAAACTGTTCTATTAAACCAGCCAGTAGTCTTATAAATATCAAAGTAGTAGTTGAGCAATTCTGGTTTGGTATTTTCCTATTCAAAACATGCGACTAAAGTCCACCACCAATAAATTGATGATTCATGAATCGAAATTCATGAAAACAATATATCTTTCAGCTTAGCTGTCCTACAACAATGTATTTGAACGTCCACCAATGAAAAATTAATGGCTATGACCGCAGCCACAACCACCAGTCATACCACTACTTTCATTCTCACGATGCTCATGGCTTTGTTCTGAACATGATGGACATATTGTAGTACCACTTTCAGACATGAACATTGTGCCACATGAGGTACATTTTAATTTTTGAACTCCTTGCATATCTACTACTACCAGTATGATATCATATTAAAACCTTAGGAAAAGTAAGAGCTGAATTAAGGAACAAATATCTACCAAATTGTCATGGTGATAGTAATTATCAGCCCGTATGTGGAGATGTTCCCAAAAATACTGGGAAGATAGTCTCATATCTTAATACTGCACACGATCTAATAATCCCCATATCCCGGCTTGTCAGATTATAAATGAACTCGTTCATAAGGACTTTAATGATGAAGGTTATGAATTAGCAGATAAGGAATATATTGAATTAGTTCTGAATGAGAGTTGAAGAACCTGAGAGTATCTCAGAAACATCAATTACATATGAGGAGGAACAAGAAGATGCTGAAGAATAAGGTGATATTATTTATTGATTCAATAAAATATCAATAGTAGTTTCTTTGGCATATCAATCATTCAATATTGTGTTAGTGTATATTAAAGCAAAATTGTCCATTTGCTTTTATCTAATGTATCTAATTAGGTATGATTGTTGCTACCATTATCATTAAGGATCAGATTTACCATGTATGATACATATCATCTAGCTGAAGATAAGGAGTTTAAAGTCGATATGTTCAATGATTCTATAAATACTTGTCAAATTATAAGACTGGCTATTATGATTTGTTACTTCTTGATGCCAAAAGATATTAGAATGAAAAATTAGGTGACATTTATAATAGATGTATAAGAAGTATCGTATTTTAATACTATTATCGTGGCTATCCTATAACATATATCAAGTATGAACATACTAGAATTTGCAGGGGAAGTTATTATTCTCTCGGCATCTGGTGTGCTATCTCCAGGTCCTCTATTTTTTATTAATCTTATTTATGGCAGCAAACAAGGAGCTCGCGCAGGAATTAAGATTGCCTATGGTCATACAATTGTTGAGCTACCATTAATTATCATACTGGCATTGGGTCTGTCCAAATTTTCATTTTTTTACTGGAGTAATAATGAAAACCTAAAGATAATTGGTCTAATAGGAGGAGTCTTCATAACTGTATTTTCATTAATACAAATTCATAACATTATAAAAAGAAAAATTGATGCTGGTATTGATTCCAACAGCAATAAAAATTACTTTTCTAAAATCAAACACAAAAGAAATGGACCACTCATATTAGGTATATTTTTTAGCGCGTTAAATCCATTTTTTCTAATTTGGTGGTCCACAGTAGGACTAAAATTAATCTCTGATTCAATGCTCTTATTTGGTTTTCTCTTAGGTGTTATCTTTACATTCTTCTTCCATATATGGATGGATTATGTTTGGTTAACAGTCACATCATATATGATATCTAAAGGAATATTGATATTCAAAGCAAAATTCTATAACGTCTTATTATTCGTATTAAGTATTTTACTTGCTTTATGGGGATTAAACTTAATAGTAGTAAATATAACAGAAGCTACTGCATTATAACTAAAGCTATGCATTTCTTAATTGTAATTAACTATTCTAATTTGATGTAAAAGCCATCAACAACTAAAATGGTACTTAAATAATTTGATGTCGTAAATTATTCAGTATCTCTAAATAATAATTGTAGGACAACTGTTTTAGAATTCCTTTTTCGTTTACGATATTTTTTGTATTCTTGTCCATATACTATATACCTTTGGAAGAAATATCAACCCTCTAGAATTTATTGTCTTTATAAGTATAGAATGTTTAATCATTGTATTGGTAATTTGGTTACATAATAAAATCAGAAAAAAGTGGATGATCCCTTAACCATAAGTGATATATCCTGCCTAATATTTGCACTTTTATATTACCAACAATTTTTTATTCAAAAGTTGAATTCTTTGAAATGACCAATTAAAAAGGTAATTAGCAGAACATAAAGAGAAAATAATATGTCATCAAAGTCAATATCAGAATTAGAGTTTTATACGATCACCAAAAATTCAGAGATCTGGAAGTCAGTATCGTCTGCAATTATGACAATAATAGATGAAGCGTTATTCGATGCTGGTCCAGAAGGTATAACATTCAGGTCTATGGATCCTTCTCATATTGCATTAATAGACATTAACTGGCCAAGTTCTGCGTTTGAGCAATATCATTGTTCTTCAACAATTAAGTTTGGAGTAAGAATAGATGAGTTTTCAAAAATAATCAAAAGAGCAAATTCCAATGATTCTATAGAAATAGGCATTAAAGATAATAGTTCCCTTAATGTAAAGACTTCAGGTAGCGGCTATTTACGCAATTATAAAATGAAATTAATCGAAAGCACAGGGAGTTCTTCTCCCTTACCACAGATGACATTTAATAGTAAAATAGTCATTGGAACAGCAGCTCTAGATAAAATACTCAATGATGTTGGAGTAGTATCTGAAAAAATAACTATTGATACTAGTAATAGTGTTTCTAATAATAAAACTGCAATTTTTAGTGGTGATAGTGATAGAGGTGAGGTAAAAGTAACAATGGATGCTAATGATGATAAAAGCAACGTCGAATCACTGCAGGAAATAAATGTAAAGGAAAATAGCAAATCTGCATACAACATCGATTTTATCTCAAAAATAATAAGAGCTATTGGCCATCAATTATCTAATCTAGTCACTATAGAATATTCATCAAACAAGCCTCTGAGATTAGAATTTCTTTTAACTAGTATGGTAAGAATACAATTCTATCTTGCACCGAGAATACAAGATTAATCATATATTTCTACTAGTGGCAATTGAGTTATATTGGTCTAATCTACATTCTATATCTCTGAAAAAGTGAGTTCAGCAAAAAATATGATTAATCCTACTAATCCTACCGATTGGCTTGAGATCACTATAAAATTTAGAGGAAAATGCTGTGAATGTGGTAAAGAGATAACATCAGGTCAGGGACTTTGGTCTAAATCTACAAAAGCTGTTAGACATCTGGACTGTCCTTCTCAAAATGTCAACAATCAGGCAATTGCTAGTAAGAACATAGACAAACCTATAACCGGTGAGCCAGGAGAAAAAGAATTCACCGCTGATCAACAAAGAAAATCTCTGCAGCAGGTTATAGAGTTAAAATGTTTCATTTGTAGAAATAAGACAACAATTTGGAGTAATGAGCATAGCAATTCTGTTGACTATGATGACTATTATAAGGACAAATCTCATCATGCGTATATTTGTCAATCATGTCTCAAGAGAGAGGATGTCTTTGAAGCCTACCAACAATCTTTTATGCAAAAAATAAATAAGTATTTGCAATGAGAGTATAATAGATTATGTAGTCTTAAGATTGTA
>DASQYF010000168.1:0-6535 GCA_035639375.1 Nitrososphaeraceae archaeon | reverse complement strand
ACCATTCTGAGCTATCTTGGCTGCTCTATGTGTTATCATTGTTTCAGGGTCTTCTGCTGGCATAATCATGAAATCATACTGGACATTGTCTTTCTTTTGATTTGTTTTTGGATCAAGAAATTCTATATTAAATGTTGTAGTATTTGTAGGTTGTATGTTAGCTGGACTGTAAGACATGTTTACTTTGTACGTACCTCCATCTGTTAATTTTTCCATAGGTGGAGAGGTTGTTGTTGGAGTAGTATTATTACTAGTAGCAGTAGTAGCAGATGTCGCTGCTATTCCACCACCACCACCAGGCTGCAAAGTGAATTGCATCGATCCATTAGAAGATGCTGCCTGCCCAGTACTGTTATTTACATGTTCAGCAATTTTAATAACTTCAGGTTTTGGTAGCATAAAGTGAATTACATCTTTTTGCGGATCAGTATCGTCTAGTACTAAATTTTTTGTTACATCAAGACCATTTACTGTTCCTACATAGGATCTTTTTGCAGCAAATTCAGATGGTTTTGGAACTGTGACTTCTTCATGGACTAGTATTTTATTCTTTTCTAATCTTGTAGTATTCCAATCAAATGGCATAGTAAACTGCATTTGCCTCTTGCTTTCATCGAACTTGAAGGCGTTTAACTTATCATAATAAGAAATTATTTGAATTGGGAGTGGTTTACCGTCTATTATAATCTGTTTCTCCTCTGTGTTGCCAATACTTAACCAGCCATCAAAGACAGGTTGCTTATCGTCTGGAAGAATAGACCTATCAAAGTCTACTGTTAGTATCCTTACTATGAAATGGTATAAACCCCCTTCTAGAAATATTGGTCCTTGAGCAACTACAGGACTATCTGCTGTTCCTGTATATGCTTGCAAGAGCGGATCCTGTTCGCCATAGACTGATATTACAGGTGTATTTCTTGGTTGCATCTCTATTTTCAAATCTCCTTTATGATCATGGAACCAGTCTGAAAGTATTTTTTTACCATTTTTTTCTATTGTTATAAAATATGTCACATGGTTTATTCCTTCTTGTGTATTTGAGTCAAAGAGCTTAAATTGAATAACTGGCTTTTGGTTCTGTGTTTGCAATGTCTGTGTTGTAACTACAGGAGGTGTCATTTTGATAAGTAAATCTGCTTTTCTATTTCCAAAAGAGGCTGATAGTTGTTCCATGAACAAGCCATCACCAAAAGCAGTCTTTATTGGCATAATTAATGAAAAAGACGATATGAAAATAACTACAATAGTAGCAGCAACTAAACCACATATAAGAAATGTTGATTTTGGTGGCATCATATACATTTTTATTCTCATTATAATGATTTAAATATATCTAGGAGATATACTATGAATTTTCGAAGTATTATATTTTTATTATTAAAAACTAAGTCGATGCATTTTAATTTACTGTCTATGTCTATTTTAGCAATTATGTTTTTTGGCTTTGTGATTACTTTTAATTTTATCAATCAGTATTTCGATGATACCAATTTAGATAATAGTAAAATTGCAAATATTATTGGTAGAGATGATAATAATAATAATAATGTATTTGCATATTCTTTGAATAGAAATTCGTCACAATCATCTAATAATAACATTACATCGTCGTCACCTTCGCTTATAATAGAAAAAGTAGATGAAAAAAATGATCCAATTGGAGGGGCAACTTTTCTAATAACTCCAAATCCATTTACTAACAGAAGCAACTTGGCTGTTACTGATGATAATGCCGAGGATGCAAATAGAACTTCTGGCATAGTTCTTCTTTCTAACATAATCCCCAGACAATATACAATCTCCGAAATTGTTGCTCCAGATGGATACATTAAAGACATTTCTGTAAAAACTGTTAGTGTTAACACAAAATCTACATCAACCCCAACAACAGTAATGTTTGAAGGACATCCACTTATATCAGATTCAAATAGACTTGAATATACTGCAAGGTTCATTTGTGGTACAATAACTGGAGAAGAAGGACCTTTGCGACCTGGGCGCTATAATTCAGACATTAACATATTCAATAGACAAAGTTTCCCAATTTCTTTTTTTTGGAAAGCAGTAGCAACAAGTCAGGAAGAACAAAGCGATACTAATTTTAGAATTCGTAGTTTAGAGCCAGGAGGCTCAGTTAGCCTGAGCTGCAAAGATATCAAGGCATCTATCCAAACATATGCAAATGATACCGGAGAAAAATTCTTAGAAGGTATAATGACAATAAATGTTGATGTGGATTCCTCTATACTTGGATCTATATCGTCTAGCAGCGAAGGAGTTTTAAATACAATATCTGGAGCACAAGAAGAATCCTTAAATGTACTTAGTGTAGATGCTATCTATACTGTAAATGCACTGAAGGTTGCAAGCAGGGAAATAATATTACAACTTATCGAATACAGCATAAACAAAGAACATGAAAGTGGAAAGATCCCTACAGACATAATATCTAAGATACTTAGCGTTACAGTACCAATAAGAACCAATGAAACAGTAAATCCTGATCAACAGGTAAGAAGTATTCTGATGAAGGAATTTTCTTTAAGCTTAGAGGAAAGTAAAACTCTCGACATAACGATAAGAAACTTAAGTTTAGGCGTTGGGGCATTAGATGATAATCATGCCCTTTCTCTCCAGCGGATTAATGCTTACCAGCCTCCTCCTTCTACACCTTGATTTTATTAGGCACTGTTAATGCTCACCTCATATTCTATCAAAATTAACATGCTTTTTAGATAAGGCAGTCGAAGCATTATAAAGATCTTTATTCACCGCCTGGACTGAGATTAAAAATAATATTTCTGCTATGTTCAACTTTGCAAAATCGGTTTAGTACATATATGTAGATCACGAAAGAATAGTGACTTTTATGAGCATTAGTTGATTAATATAGAAGTTGAAAATATTAGATTTATTAAGAATGTCTCTTTGCAATGCCTCTGAATTGGGATACGTAGCCAATTCTTAGAGTTCTGAAAAAGTTCAAGAGGAGATTAGAAATTAAGCGCCAAAATTAATAGTATTAAGAGATGTTCATTTTAATAGGAGGTATGATAAATTGATTTACTATTCAATATCAATAATTAGATGCTACTTTTACATAACTAGTTTTCTGTTTGCCCATTTATACAATAAAAATAACATAATGATATCCCATTTATTATTATTATTTTGAACATAAACTATATACAAGAATCGATTTATTAGCAGACAAAAGACTTTGAATCTATTAAAAACAAAATTTACATGTCTTTGATATAAGAGCAACGGGGCTAGAATATAGATCTCTTAGAATACTACTCATATATAGGCCACTCTATGCTCCTAAGACAGATCAAGAAAAGTTATCCATCTTATATGTCAAGAGTATTGTATACTACTACTACTACTACTTCATTATTTTCTTTTCTATATGCAAGTGATTCGATAGTTGTACCATATATTTTAAATACATTATGGTTAGTGATATTGCAATGATAAACCAAAATATACTTATCTTTAGCGCAATTGCTATTGGCACACTACTATTATTTGCATCAGTAGCAAGTACGCAATTTGCATTCGCACATCAAAGGCAATTATTTACAATAGGAGATAAAGATTATTTGTTTGTAGTTGGATCTATGAATGAACCAGTCTATGTTGATGACAAGTCTGGAGTAGAATTATTTGCTTATTTACCTAATGCATCGGATCCTGTAAATTCTCAAGCAAATGGAACAAGACCTATTGAAGGACTAGAAAAAATGCTAAAAGTAGAGATATCTGCTGGAGATAAAAAGAAAGAGTTAGAGTTTGAACCAGCATTTAGGGATCCAGGTCATTATGAAGCGCCATTCTTTCCAACAGTAGAAACTACATATAATTATCGTCTATTCGGAGACATTAATGGAACTGCATTTAATGTAACATGGACTTGCAGTCCAGCGGGAGCAGAAGAAACTCCTGTTTCAGATAATTCTACAATACAACTGTCACAAGGGGTCACAAGAAAATCAATAATGGGAAGTTTTGGATGTCCTCTTCCAAGAACTGATGCTGGATTTCCAGAACCCTATATGTCAAATCTAGAGATACAAAAGATGCTGTCTCGATCTGAAAATTCAACTAGTACAAAATAAAGAGTAAATAAGCAAAAATCATGAAATCACAAACAATAGAACTATTTTTTTCTCTTTTTTGATCATTCGATGTGTGTACTAAATATAGAAATGGGAACTGAAATAGATTGAAAAACTCTAATGATGAATAATTTTATAATAATAGCAGCAATATTAGTTATCATATTCTCATTTACTTTAATGCCTGGTAGTTTACAACCTACTCAAGTTCATGCTCAAGTTGGCGTTGATGCTTCTCATATAGAGTCGGTTACCTCTGCTTACGATGCTTTACTGAAAGCACCAATGATGATATCACAGGCAGCCATAGTAGGAGGAGTGTTTAATCATGTATTTTTACAGAGGGTACTACAGAGTAGAATTCAATCAAATTATAAAAATAACGAGGCAGAGGATGGTAGTAGTTTGCAGTCTTTAAGGAGATTATTCATCCTACTTATTGCATGTAGTCTAACTATACTGATTACCGCAAGCTCTTTAATATATCTACAAACACTCAGTCTTTCTTCTGAACTTGGCTTAGACCTCAGTACCACATTTACAATATTGACCTCTACTTCTGTTGGACCAGTTTGGATATTAAGGATTATAACTTCATCGATAATTGTTGTATCATCTGTATTGTATTACATCTTAGAAAAGAAAAAAATTAAAAAGACAATCGAAAAAGATGAGCATCATACTTACAACAAACAAAAGAAGAAAAGAAATCTGAGTCTTCCTATAGCATTATTATATTTTATAATAGTACTAGGCGCAATAAGTGTCTTCTCTAACAGTGTAGTCAGCCATGGTGCCGCATTATCATTTCTTCCATCGTTAGCTATCTCGATAGATTGGTTGCATTTTATGGCAGTATCTATCTGGGTTGGAGGTCTATTTTATATTTCTGTCATACTTTTAGTCACAATAAGATCATCAAGAAATGTAACTGAATCTGTAAACCAAGAAAAACATGAAACTAATAAAATAAGAAACACATATTTTCTCGCTGTATTACTTCCATACTTTTCTCTCATAGCTACAATTTCACTTGGTATAATTGGTGTAACAGGACTATATATGGCTTGGATCCATCTTCATACAGCCGGAGCAATTTTTGATACCACATATGGGAATGTTCTAATAATTAAGCTATCTGCTATATTACCAATGGTTATGCTTGGCGCTTATCATCAACTTAGACTACATAATAGCCTGATATTAGTTGCTAAAATTGATAAAGAGGAGAAAAAGTCAAATGATAAGCGTACTTCAGCATTAAATACTTCTAGCGGCAACAGCACTACACTACAAGTTGATCCATTCACAAAATTTAGTAAAACTATCAGGATTGAATCATTTATAGGTATAGTTGTTCTCTTTATAACTTCGTTTCTTACAATAACTTCGCCACCATCTGTGTCAATGGCAGAAAATTCTAATTTAAACGGAACATCTACTGCTACTGAAAATGAAATGCCATCTTTTGACTCATTTGCTATTCTGGCTATAATTCTTTCTGCAGCAATTTTGACAGGTAGTATTGTTTCTTTTGTAAGAAGTAAACGTGAGATAAAAAACAATAGATTCTCTTCATCGTCATGATAGGTAAATTAAGTCATGTTTAACTCAAGTACTAGCGTTCCAAACACAATTTAACAAAGTAGATTCAAGAAGAGTTTTTGAATAATAGGAGAATTTAATCCAACTAATAATTTAACAAAAATTTATTATGATGTATTGTTAAACAGATATTATTTTATTATTACAATTTTTTATATGTCACATTGAGTCATATTTATATTTTACAAGCAAACCATTAAGTTAATAGAATTTCTGAAAATCATCCTAATGTCATAATAATATAAATCTTAAAGTTGATTATATAACATATTATTGAAATATCATCAGTGAGATAAATGATAGATAATTTTGATTTGTTTTTAATAAATTTTGAATACAATCTTTTATTGGTAACAACCAGATATAGAAGAAAAAGATATGTCATTAGTTGCCTGTATTATTTCTTCGATCAACATGATGAGATGATGATTATCAAGTAACCATTATTTTGTATTTCCTAACTTTAGTAATTTTATTGTCTGGCTTTTAGAAACTATGGATGGTAGGTATATATAATCGCCTAATAAAGAAGAAGTTATATTATATTCGATAGATGTACTATAAAAGTTATATATAAGACCTAAGAACCACTTTTGTGCAAAACAAGAAATCGTTGATAACCATTTTAGCTGCAGTAATAACATCTCTGATCTTCATGAATACTGGAAATCTAACCCCTGCTACAGCTCAAGGTGGAGAAAATCAAACCGGTGGTACAGTGGTAAGAGACTCTATTACATTGCTTCTTGCAGATCAAACAATTCCAGCAATGAGTTACATACACCTTTATGATAGCTCCCCATATAAGA
>DASQYF010000167.1:0-4073 GCA_035639375.1 Nitrososphaeraceae archaeon | reverse complement strand
GATAGATGGATTCACCCATCCTTTTCCAGGCGGAAAAGTTGTTCCTTATATGTTTGTCGAAAATGCAGATGATTTAACATTGATTGATCCTTCATTCCTTCCACAACTACCAATACTTGAGGATTATTTACTTAATGCAGGATATGACATCAAGAACGTAAAGCGTATAATTCTAACTCATCTACATATTGATCATGCCCAGTCTGCTAATGAGATAAGAAAGAGAACAGGTGCTAAGATTTATTCTCATTGGATTGAGGCAGGATATTTAGCCCATAATCCACCATATAATGGTCCTCCCACCATCCAAGCAGTAACAGACATACTCAAAAAGTCTGGACTTTCAATAGAAGAATTAACAAAGAAATTTGGAAGCATAGAGTTAGAACCAATAATTGTAGATGAACAAGTATCAGATGGAAATATGATTGGAAGTCTTAAAGTCATTCATACTCCTGGGCATACGCCAGGACATATGTCCCTTTATTATGAAGAAGATAGAATTCTCTTTGGAGCAGATACCATTTACAAGCATGTATTTGGAGCAGAGGGTATGTACGTTTCTCCTCCTATTGTATCAATAGATTCAGTAACAGCAACAGTTTCTGCACAACGGCTTTCCAAGATCAAGTTTGATAAACTTTTGATGTCTCATCAAGACTCACCTTTAGTTGAAAGGGCAAGAGAAACTGTAGAAAAGCTAGTCTCAGACACACTTCAAAAATTAAACAAATAATACAAAAGAGGTCTATATGTCTTCATTAATAATTAAAAGACCCTAATATACATACAAATGTCTAGTTCTGTAAGCTAACCCGCTCGGAGGGATTTGAACCTTGATGGTAAGTGAGTTACCTTTACTATAACAACCTCTACTAAAAGAAGGTAATATTCATCAAATACGTAAATCAATTCAAAACAATAAAAATAAAATATATTGATATATGACTATTAGAATGGTATTCTTCCTTGAGCGACAACATATGCATAGAACAATCAGCCGTAAATCTGAAACTCCATGTGAACGGAGAATAAGACAGGATCAGAGATGACCCATCTACGACATTATTAGATTCTCTATGTGAATACCTCTGCTTAAATAGGATGCGTGGTAGTTCTCCCTATCAATGACGACACTTATAGCAGGATTGCAGGATTCACTTCTCTTGCTTGAATCTTCAAAAATGGGATGGAAGACTCATGAGTGTTTGAAAGGAACTCATCCACAAAGCATAGCATTCGATCCTCAGAATCTGAACCGCGCATACTGCGGGACGTTCGGCGATGGTCTATGGAAAACCGATGATGGTGGGCAAACTTGGAATAGTATTGGAAAGATTGCTATCTCCAGTCCGGATGTAATGTCGGTTTCAGTTAGTCCCATGGAACGGGGGAATGATGAGTTCAATGAAGTATATGTGGGAACTGAGCCGAGCGCACTTTATAGGTCGAATGATGGAGGGAAGTCGTGGGAAAAAATGAGCACCCTAAACAATTTGGGCTCATCCACATCATGGAGCTTTCCTCCGAGACCTTGGACTAATCATGTCCGGTGGATTGAATCAGATAAAAATAATCCTGGTTATGTTTTTGTTGCCATAGAGGCGGGAGCGCTCGTGCAAAGTCACGATGGCGGCAGAACCTGGATAGACCGAGTTGAGCAAGGCCCGTATGATACTCATACTCTATCTACACATCAAAAGGCGCCTAAACGGCTATACTCCTCCGCAGGTGATGGCTATTTTGAAAGCTTTGATTATGGAGAATCCTGGAAGAGGCCTATTGCCGGGCTTAGGCATCATTATCTCTATGGACTTACTGTCGATTCGGATGATCCCCAAACAGTTATCGTATCAGCGTCTCTAGGACCATGGGAAGCACATTCACTTGAAGCTGCCGAGTCCTTAGTATACCGAAGAACATCAGAGGATGATGGAAAGTGGAAAGTCATTTCAAAAGGATTCCCTAAACCAAGTAGAACAATGATTACAATCCTTGCCGCAAATCCAAAGCACGCAGGAGAGATCTACGCTGTCAACAACCGTGGAGTATTTTGCTCTACTGATTCAGGTCTTTCGTGGAGAAGGCTCAGTATTCCATGGCCTAAAGAGTATCTTTCACAACATGCTTGGGCTTTAGCCATAGAAGAGGAATAGTTCCTATACCTTTGCATTTAACTACAAAAATACGTCTCAGCGAAATAGTCCTACATTCTAAAATTGTGCTGAGGTTCAAAGGAATTTGAAGACGATTTTATCAAACAGTTTGATTCAGTTAGTATTCTTCCAATGGAACAATCTCACAAAGTGCATCTGAACAGACTATTTGCAACTCTTAAAAATAGGAGTAATAACCAAAAGAATTGAACCTTTGGATATTGTTAGTCAGGATTTTACCCCTATTGCAAAGTAGAATATTTTCGTCGTAATAAAACAAATTCTTGCTAACACATACTAAAGAGTATACATGATTGCAGGGAGTATATACTTGCATGCATTAAAAAGAAAAAGAAAGAAGAGAAAGAGAAATAATTATTTTCTTACTTACTTACTTACTACCGCTGTCCTCCTCCTGTGTATCCTTTCGCTACCATGTCATCACATGATAGTTTCTCTGTTGGCTCATTAGCTGAACATCTAGCACCAGTTGGGCTTATCCATGTTTGTTCTCCATTGCCGCCACCAACATACGAAGATTGAGCTATGCTATATTGCACTTTCTCTTTTTCTTCTAAGCCTCAAACCCAAAACAGTTATTCTTTATTCTATCAAAGTACTAATTGCGCTTAAAATAGCTTGTTTTTTATATTGTTATGGGTCATGTTACTTTATATCAGATCTTATCCGCATATCTTTCTTTTCATTCCTTTATATTACTAGAATACAGACTGTAAATGTCTCCAGTATTGTTACTGACATAACTCCACACATCCGAACTAACTGGCAGAGCTTTAAAAGTAAATTTTTGTACATCATCCAATACCTCATATACAAACTGACCAATTATAATTTGATTAGGTTTTGCAAATCTTGTCATTTTAGTTGCAATGCTAATAGTATATCCTAGAATGTCAAGATGTGGTTTTTTTATTATCTGCTTATCCTTTATAGTAGACGTACGAGCCTCCAAGTCATAATGTGCAACTATGTTCTCACCAATATCTACACCTACACGTACTCCAATCTCTTGATAGCCATATTCATTTAGAATTGGATTCATACCCTCTCGTATTATTTTAATCATAGACCGAGCACAATTTACTGCATTAATACAAGGCAAATACTGGTCCAGAGAACTTACAGGGAAAAATGCTAAAACTGCATCTCCAACATACTTTAATACATATCCACCATATGCAGCAATCATAAGAGACATTTCTTGAGTAAATGTCTGAATTATAGTTGCAAGCCTCTCAACTGGCAGAGTCATAGACATCTTACTTGATCCTACAATATCAATATGTAAAATTACAAATGTAACTTTAGATTTTGCATATCTTTCAAGAATATTCTGCGTTTCTTCCACCATTGAGATATTAAACTCCGGTACTCCTTTCAAAGCCTTCCACATACTATGCTGTGCATGTTTGATAGCTAAGTTGATATTTATTACAGCATCAAGATAGAACATACCTAATGAAGAAGTATTTGAAAGCTGTTTGACAGATGTTCTTTTTCTTTCTTCTTCACTGGCTTCATTTTTTATAACCTGATAAACTTCATCTTTGCTAATGTCTAGCTGCATTGCAATTATATCTGGTAGAATTCCAGAATTATACAAATTGAGAATCGTCTGTTGATGTTGTCGTCCTATATCTACTAAATTATGGCACCTCCCTCTCTCTCTGCAAACTTATTGTCCTAAATTCAAATACTTTTTTCCTCTTACGCAATGCAGTTATTGTAATCTGATTATCTCATCCCATGTTCCAGTTACTGAGAGCATATAGTATTTGCTGTTATTTCCAGATTCAAATTGTATGACGTCTCCAGCTGATATTTGAATTTGAAATAATTTGTTTAAGAACTGTAGGAAACTAGGTCCTGCTACTATGCTCTTGGCTTCCTTTTCAA
>DASQYF010000166.1:0-6305 GCA_035639375.1 Nitrososphaeraceae archaeon | reverse complement strand
GCAGCTCCAAAATCTTCAGCACTCTACACTATTTGGGTTGGCAAATGGTCCTTCCATTGAATTGGCAAAAAAAATCTTGAACATGTCAAAGGGGATGGATAAAGTATTTTATTCTGACAATGGTTCTACTGCTATTGAGATTGCTATGAAAATGGCACTTCAATACTGGAGAAACAAAGGTAATTATGGAAAAAAATATTTCATCTCTTTGAAGCACGCATACCATGGCGATACAGTCGGATGTATGTCCGTAGGATATATCTCAAAATACTTTGCAGCATATAAACCTCTTTTATTTGACACCTATACAGTACCTACTCCTTTTTTCTATGAAAGTAAGTATAGTAATTCCTCGCTCTTTGAAAAAGATTGCCTCAAAAAAACAGAAAATACTATTAAAAGTCACGCGTCCAATTGTGCTGCTCTTATAATGGAGAGCGGGGCCCAGATAGCAGGAGGAGTAATTATTTATCCTAATGGTTATCAGAAAAAAATTTCTGACCTTTGTAAAAAATACAATATTCTATTGATCCTAGACGAAATTGCGACAGGCTTCGGTAGATTAGGAAATATGGTAGAATATATATCTCAAAAGTCAATTCCGGATATTGTATGTTTTGGAAAAGCTCTAACTGGTGGTTATTTTCCTCTTGCTGTTACTTTGACATCAAAAAGAATCTTTGATCAGTTTCTTGGAGAATATTTTGAGGATAGACAGTTCTTCCACGGACATACTTTTACCGGACATCCTGTCGGGTGCGCTGCTGCGCTAGAGAACATTAACCTATATAGAAAGCGACATTTAATTCAAGATATCAGAGCGAACGCTAGATACCTAAAAAAAAGACTGAATGAACTCCAAAAGTTATCAATAGTAGCAGATATTCGCTGCAAGGGTCTTTTGGCTGGTATCGAGCTAGCAAAAAATGGGAAGCCTATTCAAATCCTTAAAGATAAAACTAAAGTTAGCTATTTTATTATGAATGAATCATTGAAGATGGGTGTTTTTCTGAGAGCTTTAGGTAATATTATGATCATCATTCCACCTTTAGCGATCGACAGGAATGCTCTAGAAAAGCTACTCGATACACAATTCGAAGTATTGCAGAAAATAGAAAAAAAAATTTGATCAAGTTTTGAAAGGTAATTGACGAAGTTCTTTATATAGTGTTGCCTTTGAAATACCAAGGCTCTTAGCAATTTTTGTTCGAGATTGGTTTTCTACTAATAATTTTATCAGATTATCTTTATCCAATTTTTTTCTTGGCCTTCCGATCCCTTTTCCTCCCTCCTTTGCCCTCGCCATTCCATCTTTTGTCCTCTGTACTAGCATCTCTCGCTCTCTTTCCGCAACCCATGTAAGTATACCAATCATTAATTTTCGTATACTCGGCTCTGTAGTTTGCAGGAAAGATTCTCTGGGAGAACATGATATAAAAGGTGCATACTGTTCTATTGTTTTTATAGCATCAAGTGTGTCCCAAAAAGTCCTACCTACACGTGAAAGCTCATAAACTAAGACTGCGTCTACTGGAGCTGTTTTTACTAAGTCTAGTAACTCTCCAAATCCGCAGCGGTTGATAGCAGGAATCTTGCCGCTAACAGCTGAATCTTCAAAAAAGTCAAGAATTTGATAATCACGTTCCTTCGCCCATTTTTGCAAAGCTATTTTCTGGTTGAGAACTGTTTGCTCTTCCGTGCTTACCCGCAAGTATCCCAATGCGTAGTTCACATCTTAGTCCACATTCTATTGTTTAACTATGATATTGTCAATAATATGCGATAAACTGTTCAAAAAGGGTATTAGTAATTAAGAACTAACAGCTGCTCAATAGTAAGTCATAGGTAAAAAAAGGGGGGTAGTTTTTAGACTCTCTAAAAATGGGTCGTTTTCTAAACGCTAAGTCATCAGTTCGGAGATTGCGATAATCGTCGCTTATGAAATAACGGTCATGCTAACTACATACATCTACAATAACTTAGCAAGTATTGACAATTTAACATGTAAAGGCTTTCAGGCTTTATGCTTTTTGTGGTTTTTTTGCAAGTTATTGATAGATGACTATCTGCGACAATGTTTCTAAATTCGAATTTTGAAAGATATCTGAAGTATTGGATAAGGCTAAAGGTTAATTTAGCAGTGTGTAACATTCGTCAATCAATGTCTGATTCTGCCTTCATAAGGGATGTTGCAGAAAGAATATTAAATAGAGAAGAAAGCATTACATTTGATGAGTCAAGGCGGCTGCTTTCGACAAATGATATAATTACACTCTCATCTTGTGCAAACAGTATCACTAGGAAATACAATGGAGATAAGGTTGATGTTGAATCGTTAATAAATGCGAAGTCCGGAAACTGTCCGGAGGACTGCTCTTTTTGTGCTCAGTCATCTTTCTATGATAGTGGTATTACAAAATATCCTCTTTTACCCAAAGAACGAATATTAGAAAGGGCAAAGATAGCGAAGGAAAGCGGATCATCAAGTTTTTGTCTCGTCTGCGCCTATAGATCTCCACCAGAGAAGGATTTTAATCAGATTTGTGAAATCATTCAATCAATCAAGAGTAGTGTAGGCATTGAAGTGAATGTATCGCTTGGATTTATGACCCCTCAAAGAGCGCGTAAGTTGAAGGCATTGGGTGTTAAACGTTACAATCACAATTTAGAGACGTCAGAAAGTTATTTTTCCCAGATTTGTCGAACCCATGATTTTTATGATAGGTTAAACACAGCAAGAATTGTAAAGGCTGAGGGACTTGAACTCTGTTGTGGAGGCATAATAGGAATGGGTGAAACTCCAATACAAAGAATAGAGCTAGCATTTTCTATTGCTTCTCTTCAACCAGATGAAGTCCCAATGAACATTTTAATACCAAAAGGAGGAACGCCTATTCAAAATTCACCATGTCTTCATCCTATGGAGATCATAAAAATGATAGCCATTTGGCGCTTTATTATTCCCAAAACAATTCTAAAGATCGCTGGAGGAAGAGAGGTCCACCTAAGGGATACTGAAGAATTGGCTCTAAAGGCAGGCGCAAACGGTATTATTACAGGCGGATACCTTACCACTACTGGAAATCACTCCGATAAAGATATTTCGATGATTAGAAAGATTGGCCTCGAGGTATAACTATTTAGAAAGAGAGCTCGTCAAGCTTAAAAGACAAAATTTCTATCGTACAATAAAAGCAGTTAATATTAACGGATCTACTGCTATCGTCAACGGGAAAGCAGCAATTCATCTTTGCTCTAACAATTATCTGGGTTTGGCACAAAATAAGCATATATTAAGAAAAGTAGTAGAACAATTTAGACAAATATCGCAATGTAGTTCACGCCTCATCGCCGGTAATGACCCCAAATTTTTTGATCTTGAAGAACATCTATCAAAGCACCGCGGAACAGAATCTTCCTTAGTATTTCCAACAGGATATATGGCAAATCTTGGAGCCATTACGGCAATTGCTGACAAGCAATCGACAATATTTAGCGATGAACTAAATCACGCAAGCATAATCGATGCCTGTAGACTGAGTGGCGCAACAATTAAAGTGTTTGATCATAACGACAGTGAGCACCTTCAGAGTTTGATGCGATATTGTGTTGGTAAAAAAATTGTAATAACAGAAGGAATATTTAGTATAAATGGAGATATATCAAAGCTACAGAAAATATGCGATGTTGCTAAAAGTAATGATGCTATAATAGTAGTCGATGATGCCCACGGCGACTTTATTCTTGGTTCAACAGATTCTTTTTCTGGAACATCCTCGCATCTAGGCGTAAACAGCATGATAGATATACATATCAGCAGTTTGAGTAAAGCTTTGGGATGCTTTGGCGGATATGTTTCTGCATCAAGAACAATTAGGGAGATATTGATTAACAAGTCCCGCCAGTTTATTTATACCTCTGCTTTACCGGAACATCTGTGTACGTCGGCGTTATTATCGATTCCTCTGACTAAAAACGGCAACTTACAAAAGCGTCTATTTAAAAATATTGAGATATTTTCTCATGGACTAAAAAAACTCGGATTTTTAATAGGAGATTCTACTACTCAAATAATTCCAATTATGATTGGAGACGAGAAATTAGCCATAAAATTGTCTGATGATCTACTCAAAAATCATGTTTTTGTTCAACCTATTAGATACCCTACAGTAAAAAAGGGATCGGCTTGTCTTAGAATTACTCTTACTTCATTACATAAAAAAAATCAACTTATCTATGCATTAGATGCCTTTGAGAGGATTGGAAAGAAGTACAATATTATTTAATTTGATTTTTAAGAATATCACCTGTTCCTTCAATATCTCCAATTTAGAATGATTTCTTAAATCTTTGAACTATAATTTAGGCCACAATGGAAATATCTGCTGACTGATTATTTTAAGGATTCATGTAGAAACCATATTTCTAAATTCGAGTTTAGAAATACATTGAATAAGGAGTGAATTCTAATATTTACATGACAGCAAGCGAATTTATTTTTGGGGTAAAGTTAACAAGAGAGCAGAGCAAAGAAATGCGTTCCTATCTTGAATATTTAACGCCGGAAATGATTCTATTTGGATTAAGATTTGCATATAGTCGAAATATCGCAATAGCGGGGGGTTATCTGATGCCCGGGAGAAAGAGCATCGTAAAGCTAGAAACACACATGTTAAGTTATGATCAAGCAAGGTGGAGATTAAAAAATTGGAGATCTATGATCAGGAATTACAGACAGAAGGGATATAGTTATCCAACAATATCGAGAATAAAAAAAGAAGTTAGAAAGATTGCTTCATTGAGAGAAAGTTAGGTAACCCATTTCATTAGTCTCAATATAGTGATGCCTCATTCTTTCTGGATTCAATTGTACTAGTAGGAAGGTCCGGAAACTTGTCCTTCATATTTTGTTCTACTATTGCGCTCGCTTCTTCTATTATCTTCATTGAATCTTCATTCAATCCAGTTGATCCTGTTATTTCAGCAGTTGGTATCTGGCCTGAATCTGCCATAATGCTTCCGAGAAGATCAGAAATCTGTCCAAACGACTGGTCTGCTTCTGGCATCATTGATGATAATCCTCCCTGTATTCCTTTTATTACCGACATGGCTGGACTAAGCGTTATTACAACATCTCCTAGTTCTGTAATTGTGTTCAATCGTAATTGTATTTGTTCCAATGCCAATTTAGCTGAGCTGATCATTTTATTCATTTTACGAATCTGGGATAGCTCATTAGACAAGATTTTGGCATATTGACTGTCATGATTTTGCATTGCGTGAACTACGCGTTTGAAAATTAGGTGATCTTTTTCATCCATCTTAGATGATATCGATTCCAATTTTGAAATTTGCATCTGTAACTTTTTCTGTGCTTCTTCTATTCTCGGTTTTAGGGGAGCTTGTGGTTTAATTCCTTCTAACAATTTATTACTAACACTTTCGCCTTGTGGCTTTATCCATTTACTGCCAAACGACATTTGATTACATGCCTCCTATCTAAGCATTTGTTAATGGAATAAAAGTCAGACTGTAACACACAGCTATGTGACCTAGGTCACACAATAGGACAGATACATTTGAACGTCTGGTGTAAGTAATGTAATACTACCTCATCTTGGTGTAACAGGAAAAGCTCCGCAGGTTCTACAAAACCTACCTTTCCATTTAAAACAGCAGTTGCATTTAGGACATCGAGATGATGTACATTCTTCTTCTTTAGGAGGAGAAAAGTAGTTCCTAAAGATCTTATAATAATAAAGATGTTCTTTGTCTCTTACAATTACTCCTTCGGATAATGCTTTAGTTGTATCCTCTCTGTATGATATGTCATCTAAATTATTAATAATAAGATCTCGAACTTTTATGGTGCCGGCTCCTTGCTCCTGTGCTAATTTAGATCTCCATACTATCTGTGTGCCTAGCTCGTACTCATAACACTTCCTCAAAATAAATTTGCCCCACAATTCATCCATATGCTCTCCTATCATTTTAATAGTATCGATACTTTTGACATAATACATGAACTTCTCATCTAAAAAAGGCGTCTTTACCTTTATGCCGAGTTTTCTGCCAATTAAGCTTGATGAAAAATGCATAGTATCCAAAAGTCTTTGCAATTCTGCTTTTAGCATTTGTATATCTGAAAAATAACGCTTAAGATAATTGTAGCCGGCAAATAGCTCATCGCCACCGTCTCCAGTCATTATTGTAGAAATTCCTTCTTCTCTTACCTTACTCAATCCAGCATACATCACACTGGAATTTCTAATTTCAATAGGATCGAATGTCTTGAACAGGTGAAT
>DASQYF010000165.1:0-4112 GCA_035639375.1 Nitrososphaeraceae archaeon | reverse complement strand
TGTGTGCAGAATGACTGTATAAACAACATCTTCGATTCTATTATAATTAGTTAAAGATGTTATTTTTGCAGATATGCTCATACTATATACAAGAATATCAATTGAAGAACTTTTATCATGTCGATACTGTACAAGTAGGTTTTCGCCTTCATCAATACCGATCTTGATACTGAGTTCTAGATAATCGTATTGATTAGTATTGGATTATTCCATTTTGATTAGAATTAGCATTGATTTTGCGGATGGACAACCTATTGGAAACCCATCAATTTATTATAACTAGATGAAAAGATACAATAACTGCATTTCCAACTTATTTTAACAGATAGCCATTATTGCTCTGAACTATCGAAGAAATTTCATATGAAAATGTTTGAATTATGGTAACCAATTTGTCAAATAGGCAGAGTCCTGCTCATGTTGGTTGAGCCAATAAAGTCTACAGGTAAGATTGCAAGTGCGATCTTACATTTATATAAGGAGAAACTCTTGACCGGGTTTTAAAGTTAAATAATATTAGAACCGCCTTCTTAATGCTCTCCACAATCTGTCTTGGGTTTGAGATAGATGCCGAGCCTTTGTATCAACCTTTGATAGTCCTGGATTTTTTCCAAATTATCTTATTGCCCTTTTGCGAACTGATTCATTATTAGGATCATCTGCCTGTGTTTCTTATAGACTATTCTATCAGTGCTGTAGCTTTTAGAGGAGCCAAATGATAATCAATTTTTTCTGGTTAAACAGTAAGATTTAAAGATCATCAGACATTTCAGCAACATTTATCATAGGTTTTTATATTGCCAGCTAATCTCAAACATAGAAAGAATGTATTTTATGGGGGTTACGCATTCTAAATTGTCAATATTTATGAATAATATCATAAGGAAAGAATATAATGCGACTACCTCTCAAAGGTGATGATTATTTTATCCGAGAAGTAAATGCTGCTTTTGAAAGCATTAGAGAGGCTTATCTAAATGCGTTAAAACCACAGGTCGTCATGAAGAAAGTGAATGTAATGTTGGGAGACGGCAGCGTTGTTCAATCTGATACCTTTGAAAAACACAAAGTAATTTTATTTTATCAACAAATGATTAAATCGCTTAAAGGATGGGTTACAACAGGTGTCTCTAACTCTAATACAGATGACTTGCATCGTTTGTATTGTAGTATAGCGCAAGAAGTTGGCAAATATAATATCCACGGATATTTTGGTATTCAATTTCATGCATTGCCTTATTACAAGGTTGAGAAACGTGTTATTGAAATTCAAAAAGAATTATCACAGCTTGCAGGCAATGCAACAAATACTTTACACTCTATAGCTGACAAAGGTAATGAAATAATTCGCAAGGAGTTAGAAAAGATTGGCTATACAGAAATCGGATTTGAGGAGTTACTATCAAAATTGTTTGAAGATCAGAAGCTTACTGAAGATCTAGGCGTTAAAGCATCGATGGTAGAGCAGGAATTTCCTGAATTTGAAGATATGCATGAAAGAAAGAAAAAATTATTTGCAGAATTAAACGATTTATTAGTAGAGCTATATCAAACATCATCAGTTTTAATTGATTATAATAAATTAATGCAAGGAGAAGAAGGAATAGTCACATATTTCGAAATTGAAACAATAAGGAACAAGAGAACAAAAGAAAGAGATTTCTATATCAATACCAAAAGGGTATCCAAAGAGTCAACAGAACAAATTCTCGGCAAATTTAATCACGTTGTAGAGGTATTTCAGAGAATAGAAAAGGCTAACCTAAATAGTAGAAGTGTATAATAAGCTAGAGTAAAACAAACTATGATGTATGTAATGGTATAGCATAATAATTAGATGAAATATAGATATGTATAATGTAGAGCTTATGTTTTTCTTTTCTAGAAAATTATAGCATCGCATTTGCTAAACCCTTCCATTACGTAAGGTTATGAAATTATGACTCATTAGATAAGATAAAAGTCTATTTCTAGCAACAATAAATTCAATATACTATTTCTAGAGTACATGGTTTTTATGTATAAACAGCCTGAATATATTATGAAGTTTGTTGATGTCAAAGAGCCAGGTATAAAAAAGCCGATAGTTATTGCTGCAATGCAAGATATGGGAAATGTTGGTACTATTGCAATAGAATTTATCAATAAAAGTTTAAAGACTATCTTATTTCGCTATGTCTCTTCCTACTATCCAAATTATGTCGTAGATAAAGGCGGATATATTGACTTTGAGCAAGAAAGATGGGAATATCGATATGCTAAGGATACCATAATTTTTGGAGGAGGAGTAGGTCAACCACAGACAAATAAGGAACTTTATGAATTGTGTCAAGATGTTATTGATATCGCTAAAACTCATTCTGCTCAATTGATATACACGGTTGGCGCTTTCCATACTAACAGAAACATAGGTAAACAACCGAAGACCTTCATTACTACCACTTCTCCACACTTGACTGAACGACTTAAAAAGCTAAGCATTGAAACCACTCCTCAGTCATCGCTTATTACAGGGTTCAACGGTCTTATACTCGGTTTTGCAAAATTGAATAATATACAAGGTATTGGACTTTATAGTGAAATAAACGATCCACAAATACCACAATATCATTCTGCCAAGAGTGTCCTAGAGTTATTAGAAAGGCTGACTTATCAGAAGTTTGGAGGGTTTGAAGAGCTCGATATAATGGCAGATGCGGTAGATGACGAAATACAAAAGAGAACAAAATCCAATCATTCCTGGGAGGAATCCTAGTATTTCGTTTTTTATTGGATAAGTAGTATACTAAACTTTCTATTATTGTCTTTCAAAGAAATATATCTGCATCCTGGAAGAGGCTTAGATTAGACCAGATTAGGTATTTGTTACTATTGTGGTTATTGATATAATTATTTGAAGATGTTATCGTTCTTTATTTCCACTCATTCCAAACGTCTTACTAGTTTCTGAAGGACTCACTACAGAGTTCACAACTTCAAGCAAGCGTTTTTTATATATTATTATTTACATAATTAGAGCAATTCACTTCTTGTCTGACTTTGGTTGTTGTATATCTTTTTACTAATTTAAATTTGTGTACAGAATTTGCCAGATTTTGGCGTTTATTGAGTAATATATACTAAATGAATGAATTATCCAACATTTATAGAATAATAGATATGTTTCTTAAATTGGCGTTGGTTCTAGTTTATCATTTATAGTAAGTCAATGATAGCGTAACATCTACTAGTAGGCAACAGTCCTTATCTTTTTATACAAAAGGGTTAAATCAAATATTTTACCTTTTGACATTATGGAAGGAGAGAGCAATGAAACGAGTAGCTGGCAAGGTTTGGTGAACAAGCCAGTTTATTCTAGTGATGGGCAGGAAGTGGGGATAGTTTCTGCAATTCAACCCCTACATCTTGTTGTTTCATTTGGACCAATAACTACTGACAAATACCTTATCCCAAAATCATCCATTAAAAATGTTGAACGAGGTATAGTATACTTAAAAGAAAATACAAAATTTGTTGGAGACAATTACCGCTTCGAATAATCTAAATGGTTAAAAGACATGCTATCTATTAATCGTTAATATGGAGAAGACTTCAATTGACAATCAAAGCGCATCATCAACAACAACATCTGCGTCTACAACGTCATCATCAAAGTTAAAAACATCTTACGAAACTTTTCTTCAAGAAGCAGCTACTCTTTTTCCTAAAGTGGATCAAAAACTGCTGTTGAACATTCTCCAGTTTGAAACTACCTATAAAGATTGGGAAGGTAGCGTAATGCTTAAGATAGTATATCCAGCCACAATATCCGATATAGATGCTAAGAAAGACTGGATATATAAAAAATTTCAACGGGTTTCAAACATAGAGGAGGATAGGACACTCAGATTCAAAGCAATACGCATGTATGTAGAAGAAATAGAGAAGTTGTTGAAAGAAGACCCAACTATAGAATACATTACGGGCTCTGCGACTATGACTCCTTCAGACGCATATGCATCAGAATAATTGTCTCACAAAACAAGACAAGCCTGTAAGATCAAGGATTCATATTGTGACCTGTTAGGCTGGCTATAATGTAAAGGTTAGTAGTGGCCTTAAGTGACAGGAAT
>DASQYF010000164.1:0-2502 GCA_035639375.1 Nitrososphaeraceae archaeon | reverse complement strand
CACCTGAAATTATTCTAAGATCTTTTCCTTGTGAAACAACATATGCATTTATTGCCGGATTGGGACCAACATATGTTACGTCAACTTGCTTTGCGAATAATGCTTCCATTGCTGATGGACCTGCGTTAAAAACAAATGTCTTGACATCAATATTGTTTCCTAAAGCTTTTTGAAATGTACCGTTTCCTAAACCTATTACTGCCTGTGCATGATTGATATTTGGAAAGTAGCCAATCCTCAAAGTCTTCTTTACTGTGTTGCCATTTTCTCCACTAATACCAGAGTCTGTAGTTTGAGAAAATGCTGGAGCTGCAGGAATAATGATAACAATTGCTGCAATAAGAATAATTGCAGCTGTAGCTATAGCAGATATTGATTTCGTATGCATATGACGATAATAAATATCTGTGTGTGTATATGACTGCTTTCAAATATGCAAAGTATGAATAATATACGCAAAAACGATCATAAATATTATATATTTAGCACGCTTTGCTTGTATCGCAAGTTCAATATAGGTCATTTTAACACATATATCAAGTGCTTGACGATCTAGCCAAAAATAGAATAGATAAAAAAAAACCTCGAAAAGAAGGTTTAACTTTTGTAGTAGATAAGATGCAAGGGCTAGATAGAGAAAATCTCGAAATAATCGCACCTCTAATAGATATGGTAAAGATTTATGGTGCATATCCATTGCTAATGTCCGAATCCCAGCTAGAGAGGAAAATAAAATTTTATCATGATTTTAATATTTTGGTATCTACTGGAAGTACCATTACAGAATATGCAATTATGGAAAACTCTTTTGATAAATTTGTTAAAGAATCTGCTAAAGTTGGATTTGATATAATAGAAATTGGTGAAAATAATATTGATCTAAATAAGGAACAAAAGAAAAAGATTACTGATACTATACTGTCTGTAAATCTTGATTCCAATTGGAAGATAGGAAAAAAAGATCCTCGTCATCAGATTGGCATAGATAGAACATTGTCAAAAGTTGAAGAAGCGCTAAACATAGGTGCAGACAAGGTAATACTTGAAGCTAATGAAGGAATAAATGTCGGTATTTATGATGAAAGAGGATTAATAAAATGGAATTTTGTAGCGGCGCTTACTTCAAAATATCCACCAAATAGATTTATTTTTGAAGCACCTTTAGAGACTCAACAATCTGCTCTAATAGCAGAATTTGGTCAGCGCGTGAATTTAGCTGAGGTTCGTTATGATGTTGTAGCATCTGTGGAATCTCAGCGAAGAGGATTTTTATCTAGAGCCTCCTTTGGAGTATCAATTCTTCATAAAGAACCAGAAGGCGGACCTGCTTCAAAATTCATTTACTATATTATAAAGACAAAACATCCGATAGAACAAGCAGAGTTAGTGCGCCTAACCCGTCTGCCTAGACGAACTATTCAAAGTGCTGTAGATGAACTCAAAGAACAAGGATTGATAACAGAAAAAAATAGTCTCGAAGATGCCAGGAGGAGAATTTATTATCCTATTCAATCAGATTGGATTTAATTATATTAATATATAATACACTATACATGCGACCAGAAATGGAAGTGAGGAGAGATATAGTTCTAAAGGGTTCCACATCTAATCATAAGATGGATTTAATAGTTAAAAAATCAGAAAGATCTAAGAGTATTAAATCATTACTATTATGCAGTAATACAATTTGAAAAGTTTAGAATTTCTCTTTTTGATGAAGTCTACGACGATGACATGTTGTATTATTCCTATTGTTTAATTTACTGATTATTTTGATTATACAAATACTTAGTTATTCTGCGATAGCAAATAGTTATTGATAGTAAAACCATGACTACGGGAAGAAGGTGAGAAATGGGTTGTTGTTATAAAGGCATTGCTGGATGCCGTACAAAGAAGAATCCAAAAGCTTGAACTTACCTTGCTGGAGATGGGGTCAGTCCACACAGATACCTGGAACTGCAACTTTAGTGAATAGGTGACGAGACATCACAGTACTGGGCGGAAGATCTGCTAGGCTCGATTGAAAGTTAGGGCTGCTAACTGCTTGCTTAAAATGTTCAGTAGATTCCCAAACTGCGTAATTAACAAACGTACAACTACCAGCAATACCACGATGAAGCTGCGCGGATATGTATCCAGGCTGCTGCTTTAACATTTCAGTGGTGGAGGCGAATACCTTTATGAACTGATCGACCTCCTCTGGATTCACAGTGAATTTATTGATTAGGATAACTGGTCCAATGTCTTCATCCATTTGTTGTGCAAGTGTTACTTTCTCATCGAATTCTACGAGTTTAACCATATCTATCTATTTATCTTTCCACAAGCTCAACAAAACCTCTTTTTATATTTTCTTTTTAAAATGATGTGATGAGTAGACAACATAAATAATAATAATAACAGTAATAATATGCACTAATACTTTGGTACTTTTGTAATTGATAATTGATGTGTCATATAGGTGCCTCTGCTGAGATACTATGTGTAATGTGCAAGTCT
>DASQYF010000163.1:0-41737 GCA_035639375.1 Nitrososphaeraceae archaeon | reverse complement strand
TTTCCATGATCTTCAATTTTGATACTAGTATTAACTCTAATATTCAATCCAATAGACCGGAATAAAGCAAGTAATTCTCCACCTGATATTCTTTGACTTATCTCTCCCGCTTTAATCAATTCTATAATTCTTGCAAGTATTGCTTTTGTCTGAAAGGGATACTGAGATTCTGCAAGTTTTAAAACCTCCTCTCCTCTGTCATATAGATAGTTTGATATTATTTCTCTATCAGTCTCTTTTGGAGGTGCTATTTGTTGTTGTTCCCTCTTTTTTGCCTTTTCAAGTGCAGCAGCTTTATCCCGCAGTTCTTTCATCTTTCTAGCCTTGATAATAGCTATGTCTGGATCTTCTTGTGACATTAACCTTTTATCACTCCAATTGGGATTAATCTTACTACTTTAGTTGCTATTCCAAGAGAATGTGAAACTTCTACAATTGCATCTACATCCTTATAGGCAGCAGGTGTCTCTTCCACCACCCCTTCCTTTGTAAGTGCCTTTACGTAGATACCTTTTGATTGCAGTCCGCTCCTTACATTTTCTACAGTATAACTTCTCTTTGCTGCAGATCTTGACATTGTCCTACCAGCACCATGTGCTGTTGATCCAAAACTTAAATCAAGAGAATTTTTATTTCCTAAAAGAATCCAACTTGCAGTTCCCATAGAGCCGGGTATAATTACTGGCTGACCGATATTGCGATATTTAGTTGGGATCTGATCCATTCCTGCAGGAAACGCTCTAGTAGCTCCTTTTCTATGAACAACTAAATCTTGCATGCTTTCGTCTTCCACCTTATGGCGTTCTAGCTTGGCAATATTATGGGATACATCATAAACGAGTTTCATATCAAGCTGTTGCTCACTCGTACTAAATACTTTTTCAAAAATTTTTCTTGTCCAGTGCGTTATCATCTGCCGGTTGCACCATGCAAAATTTAATGCCGAAAACATTGCCTTACGATAGTCTTCACCTTCCGATGAATTATTTGGAACGCATGCAAGCTCTCTATCTGCTATTTTCATTCCATATTTTCGCATAGCTATTTCAGAAATACGTAAATAGTCACTGCAAACTTGATGGCCAAATCCCCTTGAGCCGCAGTGAATTAGAACAGTTAACTGGCCTTCTTTATTAATACCCATAGATTCTGCAGCTCTTTCATCGAAGATTTTATCTACCTTCTGTATTTCAAGAAAATGATTACCTGAACCTAAGCTACCTAGTTGGGGTGCACCACGTTTTCTGGCTGTCTCTGAAATCTTTGCAGGGTCGGCACCGACTATTTTTCCACCTTCTTCGCATACTTCTGCATCGTCTTTCCAGCCATATCCACGATCAATAGCCCAATGTACGCCTTCTACAAGCAATTCATCTAGTTCAGATTTTGTTAACTTAACAGTTCCTTCGCTTCCAACACCTGACGGGATGGAGCTAAAGAGTCCATTTACGAGATCTTTTAATTTTGGTCTTAGATCTCTTTCGACTAAGCCTGTTCTAATCAGTCTTACGCCGCAATTAATATCATATCCAACTCCCCCTGGACTTATTATGCCCTGTTCTAGATCAGTTGCAGCAACCCCTCCTACTGGAAATCCATAACCTTCATGTCCATCTGGAAGGACTACAACGTGTTTTCTCACACCAGGTAATGTTGAGACGTTTACTGCTTGATCAATAGTTCGATCGATAACCATTTTCGAAATAAGACTGTCATTAGCATAAATCGTAACTGGGACGTTCATTCCTTTAGATTTGTCTTTTTCGATCGTGAATTCAAACTCATTTATTTTTCTGACTCGATGGTTACCATTCTTTGTTATTAATTCACTCATTATTTAATTTGAATTTGCGCCATATTATTATAAGCCTTGCTTTCAGGGTATGCATATGCTGTCAAAAGTACATCTTTGAACAGCAATCATTTAATTATTCTTATTTCTTTGTTTATAGTAATTGCATTAAGATCTGTGTGAATAATAATAAAAATAAAAATTATTAATCGAAAATTACATGGTGCGGTGCTATTTTATTTTGATAGGGTTATGTTTTTTAGATTGCATGAAATGAACTATCAATAAGAAAAAATTATGTTTACGGGCGTCATCGAAGGTGTTGGTGAGGTAAAATCAATTTGTAAAATTAAGGATACAAACAAGGGAGCACATACCAAGCTAGCAATATCTTTAGGAAAGATAACTAAAGGTATGAAGGTTGGCGATAGCGTTAACATCAATGGAGCGTGTCTAACTATTACAAAGATGTCCAAAAGGACAGCTGATTTTGAGATTGTAGATGAAACTATCAAACGTACTTGTCTTGGTTTAATCAAAGCTGGAGACAAGGTAAACATTGAGAGAAGCTTACGTCTATGTGATAGATTGGAAGGGCATATTGTTCTAGGCCATGTAGATTGTACGGGAATGATTGACGAAATTATTAAAACTCGGACTGGGACACATATGTGGATAAGAATTGAAGATAGAGAACTTTCAGGTTCATTCGTATCGAAAGGATCAGTAGCAATAGATGGCATAAGTCTGACTGTAGTAAATGCAAAATATGATAGAATATCTATTGCTTTAATACCACATACACTAAGTACCACTACGCTGGGATCTAAATCTAAAGGCAACAGAGTTAATATTGAAATAGATATAATTAGTAGATATGTAAGCAATATACTACTAAAAAAGTAGTATTAACTTGATTTTCAGTAAACTATATAATGAATTCTTGTTGAAAATTACTTAATTGTCTGCAATTGAAGAAGCAATAGATATGTTAAGGCATGGCAAATTCGTGTTAGTTCATGATGATAAAGGACGCGAGGACGAAATTGACATGGTAATGGCAGCTGAATATATTACACCGAAGAATATTGCAACTATGAGAAATGATGCTGGTGGATTACTTTGTTTAGCTATTTCAAATGAAATTACGACAAAATTGGGACTAGCTTATATGCACGACATAATCCAAAGCCTATCAAGCATTAATCCTGTATTTTCAAAATTAACCTATGGAAAATCACCATACGGCGATAAACCATCTTTTTCAATAGCTATTAACCATCGTGATACATACACTGGAATAACAGATATCGACAGAGCATTGACAATCTCTAAGATGGCAGAAATTTGCAAAAAAATAGATTCAGGTGGAGTGGAGGAATTTGCAAAAAACTTCCGTACTCCAGGTCATGTCCCAATTTTGATTGCTTCAAAAGGTCTGCTTGAAGAAAGGCGTGGACACACTGAGCTTTGTGTTTATTTAGCACAGATGTCAAAACTAGCACCAGCCGTAGTAATTTGTGAGATGCTAGATTCTATTACACATAGAGCACTATCAATTAACAAAGCAAAAGAATATGCCGATATTAAGGGCATTACATTATTGGAAGCCAGTCAGTTAAAAACTCATGCCAAGGCGGCCTAATATTATTGAATAAAGTTAGAATAGCAATAATAGTTTCAGAATTTAATTGTGACATTACTTTTCAAATGCTGAATAAAGCAAAAGATCAGGCACAAAAAATCAAAGCAGACGTACGTTACATTTGTTTTGCACCAGGTTCGTTTGATATGCCATTGTTAATTGAAGAGATTTTAAAAAAGAAAGATGTAGATGCTGCTGTTACATTAGGCGCTATAATAAAGGGCGAAACATCTCATGACGATATTATTGCAGAGAATGCAGCCAGACTGATCGCAGACTTGTCTTTAAAATATGGCAAGCCGATCGGGCTTGGAATCACTGGCCCAGATATGACCCTTGAACAAGCAAAAGACAGGATCGACATAGTACCACTGCGTGCAGTAAATGCAGCAGTTAACATGGTAATGAGAATCAAAAAATTAAAGGAAGTAGGATCGCAATTAGGAAGAACAGGGATGATAATAGATTGACAATACAGATTACAATTATCAGAATTGACGGATATGGATTATGGACTCTTACCTTGGGATCAGATAGAGAAGCTCAGCTACAAATGCTCCAAGCAAGAATTTATTATGACCTACAGAGATTGTTTTCACAAAAAGACTGTCTTGTATATTTAAATAGATTTGACGAGTATTTTGCAATAACTAATGGTCTTTCATTAAAGGATCATAAGGATATTCAGGAAGAGATAGCAACTCTATACAAAAACCTTAAGATATCAATGACTATTGGAAAAGGCAATACACCATTTGAGGCAAATGTAAATGCTTACGAAGCAAGGAAGGCAGGTAATTTTCTAGATAAAGAAACAAGAATTTTTGGACAAACTATATCTTCATCTTCAAAATCTCCATCCTCTACTACAAATCCTAATTACTGTGAATCTGCATACATAATGCATATTGATATCGATGGTTCTGAAAAGGTTAGCTCTAAAATGTCGCCATATGAAATTACAGCACTAGTAATGAAGATCTATGCTAAGTTATCAGAAGCATTTCTTAAAAAAGGAGCAATGACATTTTTTCTCGGAGGAGATAATTTCATGGTTATATCTAATACTATAATAAAAGAAGATGCCGAGATAATTATCAACTCTATTATTAATGATATAGGTATAAAATTGAACTGTGGAATAGGTGTAGGAAGGAACGGAAGAAAAGCCGCTGAGGCTGCCACCAAAGCATTAGATACCATTAGAGATTTGAGAGATGAAGGAAAAATTCAGCCAATATATGAAATACAATGTCTCTGATAATTGAGAATGCAAGCTTATTGCTTGGAAAAGATCTAACTTTTGTTAACAATGGTTTTATTGAAATTGAAGAAAATGGAATAATAAAGAAAGCTGGAGATGGAAACTATCGTGATATTATCGACAATGAAAGAAATGTTTTAGATGCAGAGGGATTTTTGATAATCCCCGGATTTATTAATGCTCATACACACATAGGAGATTCAATTGGTAAAGATTTGCTGATTGGTTCTGGGCTAGATGAAAGGGTTAATCCTGTTTTTGGAGCAAAAAAGCATATTTTGCAAAAAAGTAGACCAGACCACCTTAAGATGTTCATGAGAAGCTCAGCCATATCAATGATGAAAAAAGGAATAGTTGCTTTTGCAGACTTTAGAGAAGGAGGTATCGAGGGTGTAAAACTTCTAAAGGCTGCAATATCTGATCTTCCAATTAAATGTGTAATACTTGGCAGACTTGAATATTATTTTAATCAAGTTGAAAAGAAAATGATACATTCTGAATTAGGAAGAGAACAAAATGACAGCAAACTTTCTTCAAATTTGCTGCAAATGGCTTCCGATATATTAAGAATAGCTGATGGACTAGGAATTAGTGGTGCAAACGAAAATACTGATGAATCACTTTTACAATATAGAAAATTATTACAAAACAAAAATAATAAAGAGAACAAGGAATTATTAATTGCAATTCATGCTGCAGAGTCTAAACAAACAAACGACTTATCCATATCAAAAACAGGCAGAACCGAAATAAATAGAATAATGCAATATTTAAAACCTGACATCATTGTTCATATGACTAATGCTAATGAAGAGGATATTTCTATCGTTGCAAAGGAAAGAACTGGAGTAATCGTCTGCCCTAGATCAAATGGAATACTAGGAGTCGGCATTCCAAGAGTCGCAAGAATGTTAAAACTAGGATGTACTATTGGCATAGGAACAGATAATGTTATGCTAAATTCTCCTGACATCTTTAAGGAATTGGACTATCTATGGAAGGCATCACGGGCAACAGAGCAAGAATTCATTAGTCCCAAAGAGATACTTATGATGGCTACAGTAAACAATGCTAAAATCCTTAGACTGAATTCTGGTTATATAGAAAATGGGCGATCAGCAGATCTATTATTTATCGACAAGAATCATATTGATCTGTATCCAATTCATAATCCCTATGCATCAATAGTTCATAGAGCTAGTCAGGATTCAATTAAAGCTGTGATGATAAATGGCAAGTTTATAGATGGAGCAGACATCTAGTTGCAAGTACTGATTAATGCCGCTATGACAATTGATGGCAAAATTGCGACTAATCGTGGCGATTCTACAATTTCTTCAAAACAAGATTTAAGAAGACTTCACAGGTTGCGATCTTCTGTTGACGCAATTGTTATTGGGATATCAACAGTTATTGTAGATAATCCAAGACTCACTGTAAGATTGGTTAAAAGATGTGGAACAACCCCTGTGAGAATAATAGTAGACAGCACAGGAAGAATACCTCTTGATTCAAAAATTCTAAAGAGCGCATCTAAAATCAATACAATAGTAGCAGTAACGAGCAAGGCATCTGACAAGAGAATTGATAAAATTAAGAGTGCAGGTGCAATGGTAATTGTTGCAGGAACAAGAACTGTTGACTTAAAAGAGCTATTTTATATTCTTAAAAAGATGGGATTTAACAAGATACTCGTTGAGGGTGGCGGAGAATTAAATTGGTCAGTCCTTCAACTAGGAATCGTGAATGAATTAATGGTAACAGTTGCACCTAGAATAGTAGGTGGGAGAACAGCGACTACATTGGTAGAAGGGGATGGATATACAAGAATCACAGAGGGTATAAAGATGGAATTGATAAAGATTTCGAGACAAAACAATGGAGAGGTAATTTTGTATTATAAGTTGTAAATATTACAGTATATCTTTAGTTCTTTATGAAAGAAACCTACAGGCATGTTACGATGTTACTGAGCCTAGCGCTGTCGAATCTACCTTTAAGCTTTAATTACTCGAGGCCTAATGAATTACTTTTTGGCTTCTTAGGCTCTTACTAGTTGATTTTATCAAATAAGCAAGTAAGACTACTAAGAGTATTTCGGTTATTATAGTGATTATTCCATTAGGTTCTAGTTCGTTTATTGGAACTGCTTCAGTCGAAAAGGGCGGCGTAATTAACCTTACCAATACAAATATACCAACTAATAAAGCGTTTCCGATAATCCCAAAATAATACAATATTGACTTATTAATTGGCGATAGTTTCCCACCCATTAGAATAATAATTATACCGAAAATTAATTGAGCAATTCCACTAATTAAGAAAAATACTCCCCACATGAAAGATTCTTTCATATGTTCTTGTATTAACAATAGATGAATAATACCAGCAGAAATAGACAATATTGCTATTGAAAGGTTGGTAAAACTAATGCTCCTACTTTTAGAATAAACAGGCTTGTATCCCAAGGAAGATACAAGTCCCACAGTTATACCTAGCGCAAATACTCCTACCCATTCAGTTAAAGGGGAAATTATATTATCTTCTTTCATGGGACTCATATTAGCATTATTATTCTCGTCATTTTCACTTTGAGCAAAGACCTTATAATTACCCCCAAAAGTAGTGACACTAGTAAATAAGAAAAGTGGGATTTGTGGAAGTAATAATAATAATACTACCATTGATAATACTAATAAATTAATTTGCATATCACGATCAAATGCAAGACCTTCTTTGAAATTATATAAATATTGACTAACGTAGTTACCTAACGACTATTAAATTCGTAACGTTGGTGAAGTTCAATGAATAAGAAGATGATACCAATAGGAATAATGGTAGTATTATCATTTGCAGTATCAGCATATATGGGCATTGTTTACTTAATCCCCCAACAACATCTAGCATATGCATCCAATAATCAACAGAATGCTCAATCCGACCTTACATTTCCTGGTTCTAATGCAGGCGATGAGCCTGCTACAACATTATAACTTTCCGTGATAAGGGACATTGTCACTAGTATATTCAAGACCATCCAGGGCTAGTAGTAGACAAAAAGGACTGTACTTGAAAGGTATTGAACGAATGAATGAATGAACGACCATCAGACAGTAAGCTAAACAGAAGATATAGCAAATATTACTGTATGAAATATCGTAGCAAGATTGACATAATTGGACGTATTCTAGAAGCTGTCAATAGTACTGATGATGATAATAAGGGATTAACTAAGATGAAAATAATGTATACTGTATTTCTATCTTATGCCCAGTTGCAAGGATATCTGTCAGCTCTATTGGAAAAAGGCTTGATAGAGAAGTATCAAAAACAACTGGAAGAAGCAGAGAATAAAGAAAGAGAAAAGCAACGATCTTCGTATTATTATTATAGAATAACAGATAAGGGAAGACGTTTCTTACAAATATATAGAGATCTTAGTGAAATGATGATTGCATAGATAACTATTATTATTATTATTACATACAACCATTAATTAGAGTATAAGTTACACAGGTATTTACTGCTTGACTATCCACTGGTCAATCAAATCGTATTTGAGTTGATACACTTCCAATATATATCTACATCATTTTCGAGTGCATAGTCATTTACCGCGTATAACATAATAGTTAAATAGTTACATTATCAATAATAAAAAAATTGAACATACATAAATTCTTCTCTCGTTAAATACTCAATTTTATTTACTATAAGTTGTTATAATCTATTATTTCTTAAGGATATATCTAATGTTATCTGTTCAATCTTATAGCGTAATGCTTCCTTTATCTTACTATTGTCGATCATATTGAGCGGTCCTTTGCAGCTGGGGCATTTGAAAAATGATTCAACAGCAGCATCAAATTTTGTTCTAGGACAATCTTTATTTCCACAATGATAGAACTCAGAGGACTCTTCATGTTCTAGCCGTTTTTGCAGTCTATCGAGAATTTTTTTCTTTTGATTATCTATAAAGTTATCAATTTGATCACGTTTCGCTCGCCATCTATATACAAACCATCCTTTCTTCTCATCCTTTACTCTTATACCAGTAATTAGTGCTTTGCCAAACATATCGTAAAGAACTTTTCTTATAATGTTTATTCTTAGACCAGTGGCACTTGCAATTTCTTCATCGGTTGCATCTTCTGTATTTAAAAGTGCACGAGCAACCTTAAGATATTCTTCTCCTCCAATTAGACCTGCAATTTTAACAAAAGGATCTTCATACTCTGCCGAGCGCATCTATGAGTATATCTCTATTTTTAGATATATAGTTACCGGCTTGTATATTACTATTATTTTCTCAATAGCATCTTAAAGTAGATGCAGAGTCTTATTAGCAATTATAATTGAATTTATTTATACCGGCTACTAGACTTTGCATGAAATTTTTTTATAATTACACCAGCCACGAATAGAGGAATCATTACAATGAATATTACAAAAAATACATGTTTTTATTAAATAAATCTATTTTTCATATTGATTAATTTGAGAGTTGAAAATATTGTATCATATCATCCTATACTTATTTTATAATGTATATCAAATATACAGGATCGATTAAGCATCTATTTTGGTCAGTTCGGATAATTATCCAATATAATACTCTGGCGACTTTTAAATTTGCGGCCTCAAAATTTTGTCTACTTCCTCTTTACTCATATCGAGCTGTATGAATATTATGTCAGATGAGTTAGTAAATCCTTATAGTATTTATCTTGGGAAATTCATAATATAACATATAATATCTGGCCTCCATTTGACTATAACGGTGTCTGAATATCAACTGACGTTAAATATGACTGCCGTCTGGACTATCTGATGGAAAAGCCATCGATACCAATAGGAGATAAGGTTAAAAACTGAAATATACATTATTCTCTATTGATGATATTGCAAAGATTTGAAGCAAGACAATGATAATTTTTATAGAATATTAGATAGAATCCTATTATAACGTAAATTTTAATTCATTTATTAACTCTCTAAATGACTTTCTCAATCCCTTGAGGGCATCATTTATTTCTCTTAAATTTTGAGCATTCTCGGGTAAATTAATTATCTTTTTAGAAGATAGAACTACCTTTTTGGACTCATATAGGATATCTGTTTGCTCTAATGTAGCTATAGTATTTTTTGTATTTTCAACCGCATTTTTCATAGCTTCTCTCGATAGGTTGATTTTCTCAAGATTTTTGATAATTACTGGATCATTGAACAAGTTTCTCATATCCAGAATAATATTATTAATTTGTTTTATTTCCCTAATTGATTTCAATATCATCTATCTCTACAATAATAATTTTATGAGCATATTTTTATGTCTTTAATAAGAATTTATCAGATATTTATTCATAATCAATAATAATCTACTAAAATAGTTTATTAATTTTAACAAAATAATAATAAAACAATAATAAAACAAACACAACTGATGATATATATTCTACTCAAGATAGAAGGATTAAGATTTATTTGAATGCTGCAGGCTAATTAATAGTATAACAAACTATACCAGCTTTACAATCAAAACTACAATAATTAATAAAAATATTATAATACGTATGTAATATAGTAATTAGTTGGTAATTAGAAAAGATAAATCTACTCGTGTTGTTAAAGAAAGGTTACCTTTAAGCGCTGCGGCAGCCGCAATCTCATAATCATGTTTGTAATGCATATGAGCAAACTTGTTGCCTTAGTACTTGAAGTATTATGGTTTTTAGTGCGTTGTTATTCAGGTATTTTGGTAAAAGATGATGATAAGATATCAAAATATAATAATTAACTAAAAAGAATGATAATGCTATTTTATGGCCTTTGTTTTCTTTATAAGACTACCAGATTAAGTCCATCAAATATTATTATGTCAGTCGGCATAGGTTCTCGAGTCACTATATTTGTTCTCTTGATTTTGTTCAAAATTGAATGTAGTATAGTGTATACTTCCGTACTATATAGTAGATACTATACTAATCCTGCTGACAGCATGTTACCGCCCCTACGATTGTAACTATTAGTAAAATGGTGTGTGTCCATATTAATTTTTGTGTAATGTCTATAATGATCGTATATTTAAGGAAAATAATTCCAAATTTCTGTAACAGATATTATAATATACATATGTAATAATCCAAAATCTAGCACTATTAAGGAATGCTAAATAACAACTTCTGGTCTTCTCTTTATTATTAAATGAGTAGCCTATTCTACATTATTGTAATAATAACTACAATGCATAGATATAGAAGATCTAAATTCTAATAGTGGTTTTTTAACCTTCTGGTTTTCCTAATGGAGTATTTTGTGGCTAGCATTATAATAAATATACCTATAGAAACAAGAACAATAGTTCCGCCAGGAGCCAAGTTTAGTATATAGGAGACAAGGATTCCTGTTACTACAGAAAACACCGATATTGAAACGGAAATCAGGGTTGTTTTCCTGAAACCTTTTCCAAACATCATAGCAGTAATAGTAGGAATTACAATTAACGAAGAGATTAGCAGAATTCCTACTAACCGCATAGATGCAATCACAGTTATACCTGCAAGCACTACGAAAAGATAGTTCAGCTTTGTAACTTGCAATCCACTGACTTTGGCTTGTTCCTCATCAAAGGTAATATACATTAATTTTCTATAAAGAATCAACACTATTAACAAGGTTGTTACTGCTATGGCTAAAATCATCAAAGTATCTTCTACACTTACCAGGAGTATACTTCCAAATAGAAAGCTGAACAAATCTATGGAGAAGCCGTTTGATAAACTTACTAAAACAACGCCAAGAGCAAGACCAGACGAGAGCAATACGGCAACAGCCGAATCCGGGGGAATATTTGTAGATTGTCTTAATTTAGTAATACCTAATGCCGCAAGGATCGAAACAATGAAGGCAGTCCACATAGGATAGATATTTGTATACATACCTATAGCAATCCCTCCAAATGCCATATGTGAGAGTGCATCTCCAAATAAAGAATGGCGTCTTAAGACCAAAAATAATCCAATTATTGAGCAAATTATCGCAACGGCAACTCCAGCAGCCAAGGCACGTTGCATAAAACTAAATTCAAGAATTTCGAGAATCATGGTTGTAGGAGACAATATGATAGATTTCGCATCAGTCTACGATTGGGTAGCGCACTATTCGGCATCATGGTTATAACCAATTACTTTTGCGGGATCATCTTCTTTTTTTATATTGAATGGAATACAGTTACCCAAACTAGAACTGTTAACATCATCGATAATATATCCCACCAATACTTACTGCATACATTTAAGACCCACTTTTAGATTCTCAATAGTCTGCTGCATCTTGTCAATGTATCCGATATCTGTCAAAAGCTTAATAGTATCATTCAATATGTATATATTAAAATTAATAATAATATATACTTTTGTTAATAATAAAGCTCATTAATCTATAACTATTAAGGTCCATTTTTCTATGGGTTTAAAAGAAGAGACATCAACTATGTGTGATAATGCTCACATCTATATATTTTCAGGGTTTTCTTTCCAAAATCATAATAATTATTTTCTCCACTTATTAAGAATCATGTTTTGATTTGAAATGTACAAAACACTATAAACTAGAAAAGATACTTTTCAAAAGAGAAGAGTGTACTTCTGAAACATTATAGATAAAACACTACTATTTAAGTATGCAATAAATATATGTATTGTTTTATGGATTGCTGACAACCTGCAACTAAGGTTGTTTTGAAATTAGAGTATTTCTATTTAAAGAAAAATGTTTTGAAGCAGCACTAGAGCAATTAATACAAGAATCGGTAAAAGAATATGAAAGATACAGGATATCCAGTGGTGTAGAAAGACGTACATGGAATTTTCACAGGCATGTATAGATTTTTAAATCAAATTATAAATCTACACACATTCATCATATGAAAAAGGCATAATTGAACGAACTATAAATATAGAGAGACAGAACAGAAAGTTTTGATGACTATTTTCCATTTAAGAAACAGAATATAGACGAGCATACACGTGTGCGATCGCTTTCTAAACAAATTAGAGTCATTCTAAGACGGGATGAATGAAAGTAGGCTAAAGATATTGGAAGTAATGAAGAGACTACTTTGATAATATTTTATTCCTTACCTCTGGCTCATATTTTTTAACGACATCTGAAAGAGGCATTCTTTTTCCTCCCACTACCTTTATAGTAACATCAATTTTACCATCTTTAATGTCTATAATATTGTAAGTATCTTCAAATACTCCCCTGTAACGCCATGAACAAGCGGTTCCGGCATACGCAATTTTCAAAGATCCTAAGTTCCAAAGCCAAGGTCTATGCTTATGACCACAGAGAACTAAGTCTACTTTAGATTCCAAGCATGCTCTCAGGGTGTCTCCTGCATCAAGAATACCTACAACATTGGTATATCCTGTATCAGGGATTGCAATTAAATGATGATGCATTGCTACAATCTTGGTTTTGTTAATATATTTGCTCAGAGTTCCTTCTAGCCATAGGTTCTGTCTGTGTCCTACCTCACCTTCATCTCTATCAGGTCTGGCAGTTCCGACAGTGAGCACAACTACATCATCAAATTCATAAATTTGTTTTGAAGAAGGAAAGAATTTCTTGAATAGAAGATAACCTGTATGACGGTAATCATGATTTCCGGGGAAAACTATTAAACTAGAACAATTAAATTTTTTGATTTCTGTATGAGCTTGCTGAAACTGAAATATTAGACCTTCATCTGTCAGATCGCCTGATATAATTATTGCATCTGGCTTTAAATTGTTAACCTCTTGAACAATAGTATTGAAAGCATCTTGTTTGAATAGACCACCAATATGCATATCAGATATCTGAACAAACTGCATTATCTAATCATTTGCTAACAACATGATATATTAATACAATGTTGATAAACTGGAAATTAGTTTATATCATTGAAACTGTTCGTATATTATTCTACTCTTGATTAATACCCGGTATATTAAATGATTATGATATTTTATATGATTCCTTGACATGGAGCAGTAACTGGTAGAATAGTAATTCTGAAATAGGCTTCAGTAGATTCTTTCATTACTAGTGCAATAGGGCTATTTGCAGTAGTAATATTTACTATACTTGCCAATGACAAGGAGTATCATATTGATTCAACATAGTCAGATGAATTTGTACAGCAATGCACAATCTAGTTAAAATTCGCAAAGCTTGAAAATATAATTTATGGAAGTTATTCCACGATATAACTGATCCAATTCATTATGTGATAATTTTGCAAATAACTATTTTATAGTCCTTTAGATAATTTCATCGATATGATATATTGATTTAAATTATACTTTATCTATACTTTAATTATAAGAAACAGATCTACATCTTATTTATAATGTTAACTCATCAGCTTTATCTGAAAGATCTTTTTTCAAAGAAACCGTCTGCTCTTCCTTTCTGGATTTCAGAACTGTCATTAATTCTGTTTCTATAATATGGGGCAATATGCGGATCTTATGTACTACAATATCCCTCATCTGATCCAAATTTTTAGCACGGACTTTCAAAAGCAAATCAAATCTGCCATGCATTTCGTGAATTTCTAAGACTTCGTCAACTTTTGATAGCTCGTCAGTAAGCTCTTCTGCAAATCCTGGTTCTACATTTATTCCCATGAAAGCAAGGTGGTCATAACCAAGACGATTGTTATCTACGGAAATTGTAAATTTGTTAATAATTCCTGCTGCAATCAGGCGCCTAACTCTAATATGTACTGTTGCATCAGAAATACCTATCTGTTTAGCTATTTCGACAAATGGTGTCGATGAGTCTCTACTCAAAAAATCTATTATCCCGAGGTTTATTTTGTCTAGTAAATCTGAGTCTAACTGCACATTTAAACTACGTATTTCGTGTTTAAATGCTTTTAATATACCAACATTCTCATATACATTATCTTTTTATTATCAGCATATAGTATTGTTCCATTCATGATTACTAATGTCAAGAAATAATAATACTTGTTGCTTCAGTACATCCATTGTCACAGAGACCTTGCAATAAATGCCATAATGGATTAAGTATATACTATAGATCTTATTCTGGAGAGCATCTCTGCAGAAAATGTTTTCTACGCTCCATAGAAGAAAAGGCTGTCAAAACTATGTCAAAGTTTTCTATGCTCAATTATAATGACAGAGTAGCAGTTGCTGTTTCTGGAGGCAAAGATAGTTTAGCGTTACTATTTGTTATGAAAAAAATCTTTGAGAATCATGACCGTTCAGATCTTATAGCTATAACAATAGACGAGGGAATAGAAGGTTATCGTAATGAATCGTTGCGGATCGTAAAAGAATTCTGTTCAGATCTAAAAATAGAGAGTAAAATTCTTAGTTACAAGAATCTATTTGGGATAGATATGGACAAAGCTATGATGACAAGACCTTCTGACAAGATGACTTCTTGCTCGATATGCGGCACTTTTCGTAGAAGAGCAATAGATTTGGCAGCAGAATCTGTGGGTGCAAATGTCATAGCGACAGCACATAATTTAGATGATCAATTACAAACTTTTACCATAAATCTTTTTGCTGGAGATATCGAGAGGATTGCTTGGATTTACCCTGAACCGGTTCAGTATGGTTCAAATGGCTTGAAGAAGATAAAACCTTTCGTAGAGATTTATGAACACGAAATAGTATTCTATGCTCTACAGATGAAAATTCCATTTCAATCAGAAGAATGCCCGTATATGCATGAAAGTATCAGAACCGATATCCGAGAATTTCTAAATAAGCTCGAAAAAGGTCGTCCGGGAATCAAATATAACGCATACAACTCAATATTAAAGATTTCTAAAAGTATGAAGTCAGTATCATTGACACATGGGTCTCAAAAGTGCTCAGTCTGCAGACGAGACTCTACAGGAGACATCTGTTCAGTTTGCAGAACTGTTAATATTCTGACGGATAATAAATTAGGTTAAGATATTCCTTCCTTGCAGCCTTGGCGTTCATTTGTGCTTGAGTGGGAGAGGTTTATTAATCATTATAGATAATATATCAATATCCAATTAGATATCATGGATTTTAAGTAGTCACACATGATAAGGGTATTAGACTGATTCAGTCAAAATTAAATTAATCATTCAATTAAATTGTATGTCGAAGATGTTAGGTGAAGTGATAAGCAAATATAATGAAACTGTGTAATAGGATTGCGGAGGCAGGGAGGATCGGGGTGCTAGCCGTACCCCATATCAGAAATCGGCTTCATGCTGGGATCAGTAACTGCTGGATAAATCCATAGATGGGAGGCACCTGCTTGCCTTGCTGAAATGAAATCATGCCGTGCCGGATGGTTATGAACAGCGTACCGCGCGAAGGCGCAGTTTCGACTGTGAATCGTTGAAATGGGTGAGGTCCGGGAGGGAGCAACCCTAAGGCGGCATAGTCATGCTGGCACGTCTACGTGGTGGATCTTGCATGGCTTGAGATGGGGCCTTGTGTTTATGGTGGTACCAGTGGGCTGCCCCGCCCTTTTAAAATATTATATTGAATTGAACATATGAATAATTCTACGGAGTATGACATTAATCTTTTTCTTGTTAGTTGTATAATATGATCAGATCTGGTCTTCTTCCCTTGATATCATTGGTAATCTGATTCTAGGTAAAGTCATTTTATATTTTGCTCGTTTGTGAGTTCATTAAGAAGCCATAGATGTACAAATTAATTAAGAAGTTTAATTCATCTTTATCAATATTATAAGAAAACAGGCAATTTAACAAATGATGCCATAATATAGCTAAATAAACATCAAATCGTCAAGACATCATGGCTGATTATATATTTTCTCTTCAGGTATAATCTCTCTTACACTAAGGTTTTTGAAATCCCATACAAGATTATCTGATCTGAATGTAACTATAGATCCTCCATTTGTTATAATGTAATCTTTAGCTTTACCACAATTAGCACTATAAAATATATTATCAGGACTATTAGCAAACCAACCACCATTATCTACAAGATCTGCTACTTTCACCCAGTAGTTGCTATTCTTATTATCTATATATGATTCCATCTTTACTGCTGTGTCATTGTTAATGTTATACATCACTACTTTCCAACCAATCCATCTTCCTAGAATTGAATCAGTAAGAATTTTGGCTTTGGCTCGTTCAGCAGTATAGCCACCAACCTGCCATATCTCTTTTTTCCAGCCTACAGAACCATCAATGTGTAATCCCCCATGCAAAGCTGTACCTTCACATGGAATACTACTATTTTGTCTACCACCTCTTGCAGACCAATCAAGATCAGTATTATTAGAAGAAGATGACTTCGATACTACTTTTGCATAGCCTGTGATCTCTATATTTTTCCATGGTTCAACACCTGGAAGAGTATCTATATTCATTCTAACCATTGGTGCATCAATACGCCACGAAGCATCCCTTTGCTTAGTTATATTGTAGTTGGATGTGATAGAAAATATGCCATCACTTTTTGGATTAATCATGTCGATATACCATTCTCTTCCACCTTGCGTTGTTGGATACATCTTCTTTATTCCAAATTTATCAATTGTATTATCATCGTCATAGGACTGAAGATTTTCCTCGTTGTTAGTAGCTATACTTTTGGTTTCTTCAGTCGTGGCAATACCAAAAAAAATAGTTATCAATGCCAAAAATATCATAAGTGATATATATGCAGCAATCATTATCTTTGCAATAATGGCAGTTTAAGGCCAGTTTAAGTTTTATGGTTCATCAATGAATATTCTAAATATGCCAATATAACATTCATTTGTAATTTCTTCTTATAGAGGAGCTTGCAATTGGTAGATAACTAGATCTAGTAAGAGAAATTGTAAAAATAATGTATCAACCATTTCTGAGTCTAACCATTGCATTCGAATATCATTTATTTATCTAATCGGTCCTTGGTATTTAACCATCTTATATACATGATATGCAACAGTTTCTCAAGGCTCAAACCTTTGGACCACATCAATAGTACAGCTTTAATCTGCAGTATAATATTATGATGAAAATAGTTATATAATTTAAGAATACCACTGAATGACTATCCTTTATTGAATTGGAAGTTCCAATATAATTAAATGAAAATAAGATTAAAAGATATATTTTTATGAGGATTAATACCGTATATATTTGGCATGCTAGAATTCAAAATATAAAATCAATGTTTCTTTTATGAGATAGCTTATTATAAATTGTTTTGATAAATGTGTTTGATTGCATGCTTTCAGAGAAGATGGTATGGAATTTGCTTATGAATGTTTTACTAGTCCCTTAAGAGAACCTTGTTAATAGAATAGATATTTTAGGGAAATTTGTATACGATTTAAGCAAAGGGCAAATAAGAGAGAATCGAAAATAGGATTCGATTGTTACAATTGTTACAATATATAATATCAAACAATTGCTCTTTGAAGGAAAGGTATTATAGTCATATCCATTATAGTATTTTATTGATCAATAGATTTTCATTAGCACTCAGTGGTCTAGTTTAATCTATTTATTGGAAATGCATATTTATATTCTGTAAATTATCTAGTTTACAATTTGCGAGATTTTTACCATATTGCGATCATTGGTGGCGGTATTTTAGGTGCCTCTTTAGCATATTTTTTAACCTCTGTGTCTGATTCAAAGATAATACTTATTGAACAGGAAAAAGATGTTGCCGTTCATACAAGTTCCAGAAATACAGGCAAAGTACACGCTCCTTTTATTTACGATCCTGTGAAAAAGAAAATTTTTGCAAAAGCTGCATCGCTAGGATATGATATGTGGCAAGCCTATTCACATTATAAGAAGATTTTGTTCAAACAGGACGGGGTATTAGAAGTAGCGAACGATCAAATTGGTATCGATATACTTCATAAATATATGGAATGGGGAGAAGCAAATGGTCTACTTAGAGAACAAGATTTCAAATTTCTCGATAGAAATGAAACAAAAGCAATCGAACCAAATGTTCGTTGTAGTTCAGCCATATATTGTTCGAAGGATGCATCTGTAGATTATGGTTCTTTGACAAAGAATCTGATACAAGATTGTAAATCGTTCGGATGTACAGTCCTACTCGGACATAAAGTTAAGGGAATTTCACATTCTACAATCAATAAAACTTTGACATTAATATTAGAACAAGGAAAAGAAAAAAAAATTAATGCTGAATTTGTAGTTAATGCAGCAGGAGGTAATTCCGTGGACATAGCCCATTCTCTAGGTATTGCGATGGAACTTACCGATCTTCACTTTAAAGGGGAATATTGGATAGCACCACCAGAATATAATGATCTTACAAAGATGAGTATTTATTCAGTGCCAAAATATCCAGAGTATCCTTTCCTAGATCCCCATTGGATTGTGCGTGTTGATGGAATATGTGAAGTTGGTCCAAATGCAGTTCCGGTCTTTGGCCCCTATGCATACAATTTGAGAAAGAATTTAAAGTATCTTATACCAAAGATATTTGAATCATCAAGAATGTCAGGGGTTCGTAAGATCTTTTTTGACAAAAAATTCTTATTTCTTGCCAGTAATGAATTAAAAAGTTCGCTCTCTAAAACTACAATGATAAATAGAGTAAGAGAATTTCTACCTCATCTAAGAGCGTCTGCATTCACTCAAAGAGGAACAGCCGGAATTAGATCAGCTCTTATAGACAAGAATGGGAAATTTCTTCCAGATACATTAATCATTAAAAAAGATGATTCATTACATCTCCTAAATTATAATTCGCCTGGTGCTACAGGAGCTTTACCGATGGCTGCTATGCTCGTGAATAGATTAATTGAAGATGGATTAGTGATGCCAAACTCGTCTGGAGCACGGAAATCACTTTGGGACATTCAATCAATATCAGCGAAAATGCAGCTTTAAGTCATTATGGAATATTAAGTCTTAACTAAATTCATGTCATTATTAAAATAGTAGAAATTATACTTACAACAAAGGTAAAGCATAGTTTATTCTAATTGTTATCAAGTTATCTTCTAATCCCATATGGCATTCTTGTAAGAACATCTGAAGACACTGAATGATAAATAGAGTCAAATTTTTAATTCGTAAATTAGAATTAATTATTATAAATGTTTGTACTTGATGTCCAATTTACTGCCGTTTTTAGCATTACCAATATTTTATAATATGGAACATAGAAACATACAGAAATGTAAAGCTATGGGGCCGTTGTCTAGTTTGGTATGATGCCAGCCTCGGGCGCTGGAGATCGCTGGTTCAAATCCGGCCGGCCCCATTGAATTCTCGGTTCAAATTCCCTAAAGACAAAAACAGCCAACCCTATATCTCTGTGACACCAACCGCATAATTAAATTCTATCATACCAAATTCAAACATATAAGATAAAAGATTTATCAGGATGCGCCATGGACGGAAAATGGTTATACATACACCAGCTAATTTGATAATATTGAAAGAATACAAGTCTAATCATATATATGTATGATTTATCACTAAAAGTGGTATCGATAGAAGATGACGACAAGAAGTGAAGAAGAGAATACCATTTTGATAATTAAGCAAGAGAAATACAGTTTGTTTATCTAAGGTAATAACTATATATAACACATTGGGATAGATTCTCATCTTCCCAAATAATTGTACCAGAGTTACTATATTACCAGTGAGTGGTATTTTACCAGTCATTAAGACAATCAACTTCCAGATAAATTTACTAATATCATGAAGCAGTTCACACATTCTCCACCTAAGGCCATTACTAAGGAATTCTCCACGCTTTTTCATTGCTTTCACACTCCTTCTACCTATCGCAGAATGTGGAAAAGTTGCTATACTCAATTCTACCGGTTTACCTAAGGCGTAATAGATTTCAACATACATTTACTTAGAGTATCATTATAAATCAAAATAAGACAAGATACTACCAAATATATAATTCAGTTATAGCCTTTTGGCTTCATTATCGTCGCATAGGCCTCTATTACTACTTAATGTTCATGCTGTTGTGTATCTTATGATACTTATACTATGATACGATAAACGGCTTATATCTTTTAATTAGACATGCTAATCAATACAAAAACAATAATATATGAAGAATTGAAGCATTATTGCTAGTTTATGTCTATTAAAAAGAAAACAGTGCCTACTAATAATTGGCTGCAGAATATACGCGGCAGTTGGAGAGATGTGGAATGTCCATGCGGAAGTAATTTTCATTTTGATGGAAAAATGGATAATCTCTTTTCATGGGAAAGAATTCACCTAATACACATGATTTCGGATTCTGAAAATCACGATATGCTTTCCTTTTATCCCAAAGATATGGTGATCTTCTATCACTCTAAAAGCGGATATGTAGTGGAAAGAAGAAAACACAGAGCAGAGGAGATTAGTGACTTACAACAGGCTTGCATATATGGTCAAACACAGTTAGCAGGCGTGTAGTTCATTAGTATAACTATGATTTCTTAAAATTCTATGAGACTTGAGTATGAGTTACTTATCTTTATGACAATAACTCGTCTATATAGTGGGAAAAGTAAAAATCCGGGTCACTATAAGTATTAATCTACTTATCACTCTGTGTTATTAATTTATCAAAGTAAGAAACTTTGCGATAATCTTACAATATAATATATAACTCCAACTCGATCGCCGTAATTTATTTAACTTCAAATTACTTCATCAAGGAAAGTGAAGTTAATTTAATGTAAGAAATTAAAAATTGTAAAAGGTATTATTAATAATCAGCAGATCATTTAGAATGAATCTTCGTTCGCAGATATTCACTTAATATTACTCTGATAGTTTCCGGAATTGTTTCCAGGTATCTGTCTTTACGCTCCTTTTCTAATATTTTAACCATATCATATGGTAACGCTACCATGATTTTCCTCATTGCCATGTCGGGATACCATTATATATTGTTAGATGTCCTTATAAATCTGATCCTACAAATAACAATCCAATAGTGTACTAAGCCTTAATTTAGCAAGAATCACAAATACAGAAGATTAGTAGATAATTTGATGAATCATGATAAAATGAAATAGATAGTAAGAAAAGAGATCTGGGAGATATACACGCAGAAGCATAATTTGCTATTACTGATTTGTCAACAAGAAGATTATCACAAGAGCGACGTTGAAAAATTTTATATCTATTATATTATTGATATTCATATTACTAACGGAAAATATATTTGATGATAACTGAACTTATATTGTGATAATTGAGTATGAGTAAATTTTAGAAATAGCCTAACATTATGTTAAATAATATTTATATTAAGCATAAAAGTATAAAAATTTGTTATAGATACTATAAGCATATGCCTAATAATCAATATGAAAAGTAGGTTATCACATCAACACAAATGGCTAACAACTAATATATTTCATAAATTAGTAATGGCGACTTCGTCTTCCGTCCGCATTACTTTGTCCTTGGCCATATCTATTTCGTTCACTTCTATTTCCACCATATCCTCCGTAAGTTCCACTGACACGTCTATACCCAAAGCTCCGTCTACCTCTGCTATCGCCATAGCCTCCGCTTCCACGGGAGGTATTGTTATTACCATAGTTTCGTCTTTGCCGATATCCATGCGACCTATACTGAACTACAGGAACTTCGATTCCCAATTCTTCATTTAATTTACGTATAGGATGTTCAGTCTGTCTCAAGATTCTCCCAAAATCTTCGATCCTATCTTGTGAAACTAAGGAAATAGCTTGACCTGCGCCCCCTGCTCTAGCAGTTCTTCCAATTCTATGGAAATAAATCAATGGGTCTTCTGGTATGTCATAGTTTATGACATGACCCACTGCTGGAACATCTATTCCCCTTGCTGCAATATCTGTAGCTACTAAAACATCTTCAATTCCCTTTTTAAAACGATACATGGCATTGTCTCTTTGCTTTTGGGATAGGTCGCCATGAATGGTAATTGCTTTGAATCCTTCTTGTTTCAATTCCCAAGCCACTTTCTGCGTTCTCTGTTTCGTAGCAGCAAAAACAATTGTCTGCTTTTTGTCCCTACTCCTGATTAAGGAGCAGAGATGTGTAAATTTTTCTCTTTCCTGTACAATTAAATAAGATTGATCTATTGTATCAAGGCTTAATTCTTCCTCATTGAGCCTGATCTGTTGAATGTCCTTCATATATTCTTGGGCCAACCTTAATATCTCAGGTGGCATAGTTGCAGAGAACAAGCATGTTTGTCTATCTTCATTCACATAGAACAAAATGAACTTTATGTCATCGATAAAACCCATATCTAGCATTCTGTCTGCCTCGTCAAGTACAACATACTTCACATTCTCAAGTTGAATAGAACCATGTTTTACATGATCAATCAATCTACCAGGAGTTGCAACTACTATTTGTACTCCTCTTCTTAATTGATCATGTTGAAGGTTGATACTCTGTCCTCCATATATGGACACAGTTTTGAGCCCAGTATATTTTGCGAATCTGTTGATCTCAGTTGTTACCTGTACTGCTAGCTCTCGGGTAGGCACAAGTATAAGTGCTTGAATGGGACCATTACGCTTTACCTTTGTTAATATCGGTAAGGAAAAAGCAGCTGTCTTACCAGTTCCTGTATGCGCCTGACCTACAACATCTACACCCTTTAAAACGAAGGGTATAGCCTCTTCCTGAATAGGGAACGGCGCTTCAAATTTATTTTCTTTGAGTGCTCTATTTATTTCAGCACTCAGTCCTAACTCTTGAAATGTTTTTGTCAATTTATGTTTCTCACTTTGAAATTATCTACAAAAGCCACGGAAGACCAGGGAAGTAATTTTTATTTACTTAACAAATCCGCCGTAAATCCTTTGTTTGATTATTGTATAAATTACACAGATATAAGGCATGCGGAAATGATACTTATAGATGTCAATAAGTGATTGTGTAATTAGAAGCACGAACATTTGAAGTGCTAGTAATATATTTGCGGACTAAATCATATAATGATTTAAAATGCTAACTTATTTCAAATGAGTTGATAAAGGAAGCTCTTCTTTAATGTATAATACTGTCCCTATAACGTATCAGTTTATCAAACTGGATCGACTATATTTATCGTTTTTCTGATAACATTTTTGGTAATTCACACTAATAAGTGCTAAATCATATTTAAGAATATGCAGGAGAACTATTATTACATCAGTGCGCCTTTATTAGAACATAGTCGATAATTCCTTTTTGATATACCTCCTTCATTTTTAGTGCAGATTTGTAGAAGAGGTTTTCGAGTACGTCATATAGAATATTATGAAAATAAGAGTGACTCTCTTTTAGTATTACATACTTTATTATTTTTCTGTTTTGAATATAGTAGTCACTAAGAGGTTCATATACATGCGAGCCTATGTGCTGTATCTCAACTATATTAAAACCTGCTGATTTAATCATAGATTTAATATTTGTTAGTTTATAGCGCTCTGATGCCCACGTTAAAGAAAGGATTCCGAGTTTCATAAACTGATGCACTAATGGTTTATTTGTTGTTATAACAGGAATAGCAACTATAAATAATCCATCATGTTTTAAAATCCTTTTAGATTCTCGCATAAACTGAATCAATGATTTAAAATGTTGTGCAGATTCTAAAGCAACTACTCTATCCACACATTGATCTACAAACGGCAATATTGTGGCAGCAGCATTTACAAATGATATCTCTTTGGTATTACTAAGTGTTTCAGTTTTAGAGTCTGACGTATTACTAACTAATTTTGTAGCAGATTTTAGTTGTAAGAGATTGACATTTATACATGTGATATTTAGAAAAGTATATATTGATTTCCAGTGTATTGCTGGCGCAGAAAAACCACTTCCAATATCTATCACCTTTTTTGCAGAGTCCAGATTAGCAAATTCTCCGACCCGTGTACAGAGTTCGTTTTGTGCCTGTAAGGGAGTCTTTGTTTTTTCACTCCAATAGCCAAAATTTAGCATATTACTTCCCGTTGCACGTCCGATATAAGGTGTCATAAAATTGTAATAATTAACTACATCACGTTCATTTCGTCTAAGAATCCAGAAAGGAAAATGAAGTAAATTTACTTCAAACAAACTTGATATTTTAATTACCTTATGATATAATACAGTTTATTTTCTATGACGTTATTATTCATTCAATTTATTAAGACTATGCTTTAAAGTAATAAGAAAGGCAAATAATGCAAGGAACTAGATAACTTTCTGCTAAGGTCAAAATTGATCATTACAATATAGTGATAAATTGCAATTTAGATCTTGCTTATATATTTTGTCTTTAGGTAATTTTTATAGACAATTGAATGGGTTTGTGCCAACTAGATACATAATTAAGAAATTCTTCGTTTACATGAAGATACGTACTATAGTCTTTCCATAAGGACTACCAATCGCGATAAGAATGCCTGCGCTTATTATTCTCGACTTATTATGATAATATCTAGCGACATAAATTTAGATATCCCAACTTCATCTATAATAGTGATCGGGGTTACAATGCTACATTATTACCCGCTTTTGAATTAAATACCATGTTTTCATACCCACAAAATATTATATCCAATATAGGCAAGACTAGAACCATGAATTAACAAATCATGAGTTAGATAACGTTGTCATCAACCAAGACAGCATTCTTCATTAAAGCAAGAATCAAGGCTAATAAATCGTCCGCATCTTCTAATCTTTTCATTAATCTTTTACTATACTCAGATGTTTCTAACGTATGTAAACAAGACCGTCTTGTATTGGATGTTCGCCATATACATTCGATTGATTTACCAATCATTCTTAATTCTTAGTCTATTGCTTTTGTTTTTTCCTTCTTTGAAGTTTGCCACCAGTCAAGATAATCATCATGCAATCGCTTTTTCGTGTAAGCAGATTCCTTTTCCGTTTTATCGCGTAACTCATCAATTTTTTCTCTGGATGCAAACAGTCCACAGCTCCCGCAGAAAAAATTCTTGCTAGTGGAATCAAATTTTAACTCCCCACCACATTCTGGACAAAAGCTTGCCAAACACGGCTTAATCTCTTTTACCTAAATAAAAGGATTATGAACATAGTTAAAAAAATCAATATATAGTATATTAAATCTTCTTTTTTACCGTCATTATATGTTAGCGATAGTTAATATAGTAAGAAAATATAGTGCTGTCTATGTTCGAATAAGACAATCGGAGTAAACTTTTTGTTTCCACATCTATGGACTAAAGTCGCAAATCCTCAAAAATCAGTCAATATTGCGACACAATTTGTTATATATAGTTAAATAGTATCCTAGAATAGTTCCTTGTTGATCCTCATCTTTCTCGAGGAAGTGTTTCCAAAATTCTCCATTATGACATACTGCATAAGAGCCGGTATTAGTAAAATCTATTGTATTAAAATCATCGTTAAATATTTACAGAAAGTTTGTACGGTGCATGGACTTTTATCGTCATTCCGTTTTGAAACGGTCGGTTCGCCCATCAATTGCCATGCACCGATATGAAAATTGTGGTTTTCAAAAATTTAAACTGTTTGTATTATAATTTTTTTGTTGTCTGCATCAACAATGATTTCTAATCCTGTTACTATATAGGAAGAAGACGCTTTTTCAGATGTATAGACAAGGGGTATATTTGAAATTGCACATCCAGATGCGGTTATTATATCTGCTTTGTTGCTGCATATTACTGCCCTAGGAGCAACTCCATTTACTTTTAATGAATATATTGCATACGCGCCCACGCTACTACCTATAGCATGCGGAAAAACCAAAATAGCATCTTTCATAGATTTACCATACAACTCATGGTTTCGATCTTTAATGATATACCTTTTTGTATCTATCATTGCAAGAAAGTTGATTGGTTGTTTAGTAACAAGTGCTTTTCCACTGCCATTTCCACCCACAATTCTACGGCAATTAATTTGTAAATTCACTTCTGATTTGTATACTCCTTTACAATTGTCATCAAGTCTTTAAGAGATACTCCTAATCGATTGGAACGGTTTAGATAGTACGCACCTTTGATGCTGTTTGTGATCACAGAATCAACCTCATCTCTAGTAACGAGAGGAGTAAGGCATGTACATGAATCACATATAAATTCACCCCCTGCTCTTTCTATCCTATCAATTAAACCAATCTGTGTTGCTTGCTTATGAATTGCTCGCGCACAGTAAATAAGACAGCGTTTAGTAAACTTTTTTCCTTCTAATAACTTATCAAGCAGATTTAGCTCATTCATTCCAAGTTGGGGGCTTCCAAGAGTAATTAAATCACCATCTTCTGAGGTATTTAGCTCGTCTTTAATTATATTGCACTCTTCTTTTCCATATGAAATCACCTCTTCTGCTTTTTCTCCCAAAGTAAACATTCCGCACGAACCCGACGTACCAATGGCTGCTGAGACAGATTTCATCTTTATGTCTCCTGGTTTTACTGCAACACTCTCGAGTGCAACACAACTATCTCTTACTACTTTTCCTGCAAAATAACCTAGTAATCCATAATCTAATTCTGTTTCGAGTTTAAAATTAGGTTTAATAACAACTTTAGGATGTCTAAATTCTTCAATTCGGAGATCTGAAAGTGGTGCTTTTCCAGTCACTGAACTAGCGAGCGCGCTTAATGAACTTTCTTTATTAGTTAACAATCCTAACATTGAGTTTGAAAAAACTGCAGCATTACTTTCAGCAAAACTTACCATACTTCCTTTTTCTGGAATATCAAATATCTCATACGGAATACAAGTAAATGAAGGCATTGTTCCTATGGCCTCGAATGATTTCACTATGCTCATCTGTTTTTTAACAAAATTCTCGGATAGTCTATTAGTTTTATTTCTGTCAAAACCCATAGGATTTATAGTAGTTTTTACTGCAACTTTGGCATTACTACTGAATTTTTCAAGAAATTGAACACCAGAATCACCAATAGTATTGTAATTTACTCCAGATATGTGTACCCATTTTATAGGAACAAGTTTTTCTGCATCGGTAGCCTCTCCAATGGCCAGTAAAATTCTATACGCAGAGGAGACTGTTTCACCTTGATCGCCATTGAGAGATTTTTCCTCATCCGCTGTAAGTTGCATAAATAAAAAAACACATATCAAAGAATATAAGAACTCTTCTCTACCATGAGGTTTTTATTTAAGACGTAAGGTGAAATCTAAACTTCTTCACAATATGGCGGTCATACATTATTGACATTGTTCATAAAACATTCAGTTTCTGATGGCATAATTGGAGTCGCTTGCATTTCATGTTTTCAAGTAGTATATAAATCACTCATCTATATTCTCTTTGTCTACATCTGTTTGTTGATATACCACATTTCCTTTTGAGATCTAATTACTATTGTGGACCATCCACTCACATTATAGGATTGACAAATCTTCATTTGTTCATCTATAATATAGAATGATACAGTTAATGGAGTAATAAGTCCAAAATCAAGAATAACTAGACGCCTTTTTAATTAAGGTCAAAGGTTCCTAATATTGAGTAACTTAATTCTCCCGGCCTGATCTTATTCTCCTATTAAATGTTTTTTGAAATGGGATTCATAATTACCAATTGATTCAAATTTATATTCGCAAAATACGTTATTTAAATTCCTCAATAAGACTATAAAATAAAGACGCCATTTATTTAATAGTAAGATGGAATTGACATTATATCTAAAGATTTAGCATTTGCCGGAAACTTTAGAAAGCAGGCGATAAAAAGCTGAACAAAATTAATCATGTATCTGGTTGCGTTAAATTGTTTCTATTTATGATTATATACAAAAGCAAAGGATTTGCAGAAAAGAACAAGCAACATTTTCATTAAAATTATACCAATTGAAGTAAAGGATATTAAAAAATATGGCGGAAGATCTACTAAATTTCTATTACTACAAAAATATTCTTCCATCTTTTCGTTTGGTATGAGACTTATTTTTCTGTATTGTAATTAATTTATGGAAATTTGGTTCCCTAAAAGATGCTGAGGGAAATAGAATAAATAACGTTAGTTTAAAAATGTATTACATGGAATGCGCAGTTTATGATACATATATAAAAAGGAAAGATGGAAAGACTATGCATTTTGATGTGGTTGTAGAAGCAAGTACCCCCCATGAAAAGGCAATCGAATACGGTAAACAGTATCTAGAAGATGCAGGTCAGGCAAATCAAAAAATGACACAAGAAGAATGCCAATTCTGTCACATTCAAGAGGCACCTCCTATAGTTGAAAAGGATATCTCATCAAAAGGGTATTATATACAAAAGATGGAGGGATGCCCTCCATAATATTTTCATTTAAATGCCCGAAGTTGTTTGTTTGCAATATCAAACTATAAATAAAATATTTACAAATACATAATACTGCTGAAGGCTTGTTATAAAAATCTATTTTTCCACCCATAAAGTAATATACATACTTAATCTAGTTTAGAAATACCCAAATTTAATAGAAGAAAAAATGGATATAGATGGATATAAAGAAAAGAGCTTGAAATTGATCTCAGAATCAGAGGTTTCCGTGGGAGATACTATCCATGTAAAGACACATGATGATGAATTTACAGGTATTCTGATGCCTCGATATGAGTTGGCTGACGAAAATCATATAGTTATCAAATTGAAAAGTGGATATAATATTGGGATCAAGACAGCCAATATTCAGTCAATAACTAAAATAATACAGGGATCAGGTCAAAATGTCTCTGTTGAGACATTTAAAAGAGAGCATCTAAAAGAAGTTGAAGTACTTCCAAAAATTGCACTTATCAGTACTGGCGGAACGATTACAAGTAAAATAGATTACAGAACAGGAGGAGTTAGCTCAGCTCTTTCAGCATCTGAGTTGTATGCTTCTATTCCTGAACTTGAAAAGTATGCTTCAATAGATACCGATGTAATATTAAATGAATATAGTGAAAATTTAAAACCAGAACACTGGACTATGATTGCAAACAAGATAGCGGAAAAGGTAAAGTCAAATATGTATTGTGGAATAATTGTTTCACATGGAACTGATACGATGCACTATACAGCATCAGCACTCAGTTTCGCGTTACAAAATCTTCCTATACCGGTTGTAATAGTTGGAGCACAACGATCTTCTGATAGGCCTTCATCTGATGCTGCTCTCAATCTTATTAGCGCTACAATATTTGCGACTAAGTCTCAATTTTCTGGAGTTTTTGTTGCTATGCATGCTAGCCCTTCAGATGAGATAGTTGCGTGTCATGTAGGTACTCGCGTAAGAAAGAATCATACAAGTAGACGTGATGCATTTGAATCGATAGATATTACACCTGTTGCCATGATAAAGGGCGACAAGATAGAAATTCAGACAGAACAGTCTGAAATAAAACTACAGAAGCGAAATGCAGATAGCAGTAGTTTTTTAGTAAAACCAGATTTTAATAATAAAGTTATTTTGTTAAAATACCATCCCGGATTTGATCCTCACTTAATAACCCATGCCATAATGTCTGGCTACAAAGCAATTATAGTTGAAGGAACAGGACTTGGCCATATAAGTAGAGAATGTTTTCCTCAAATACAAAATGCAGTCAAATCCGGAGTAATGATCTTTATGACTTCCCAATGTATATGGGGGAGAACCAAAATGACTGTCTATGATACTGGCAGAGATTTACTTGATATGGGTGTGATTCCCTTATCTAATATGACGCCAGAGACTGCCACAGTAAAAGCAATGTGGGTACTCGCAAATAACAAAGAAATAGAATCTGCCAAGAAAATGATGCAAGAAAATATGGCTAATGAGATAGCTAGAGTTGTTCCTATCTCATAAGTAAGGCTTAAAAGATATCTAATATTAATTTGAATGGGTGGCAGTATATCGATTCAGCAGCAATTAATTTAAAAGTTGGCTTTGAAATCCACCAACAATTATTCACTAAGAACAAGCTATTTTGTAATTGTCACTGCGAAGAGACTGAAAAATATGGTTTTACCTTTGTTCGCAAGTTGCGGCCAACTCAAAGCGAACTTGGCATTTATGATCCTGCAGCGCTTTTTGAATTCATGAAAATGCGCACCATAAAATATCATGCCGCAGCAGGTTCTAGTTGCCTTGTAGAAGCAGATGAGGAGCCACCACATGAAGTTAATAAAGAAGCAATTGAAATTGCATTGATATTTTCGCTTGCACTTCAGTCTAAAATCATAGATGAGGTACATGTCATGCGTAAAATCGTAATTGATGGATCGAATACCAGTGGCTTTCAGCGTACCATGTTGATTGCAAGTGGAGGATATCTAAATATAAATAATAAAAAGGTTGGTGTACAAAGTATTTGTCTTGAAGAAGACGCAGCCAAGCTCATTTCAGATGATGGAACAATTAAAGAATATGGATTGGATAGATTAGGGGTGCCGCTAGTTGAGATTGCGCTTGAGCCAGTAATGGGGAAACCTGAAGAAATTGCAGAAATTGCACTTACGCTAGGCAGGCTATTACGAGCAAGTAAAAGAGTTACCAGAGGACTTGGTAGCATCAGGCAGGACATTAATATTTCAGTAGATAACGGCGCAATTGTTGAGGTAAAAGGTGTACAGCGTCTTGATCAGCTGGTTAAAGTAATTGAATATGAAATGCTCAGGCAACATGGTTTGATTCTAATTGCTCAAAAAATAAAAAGAAATAGAAAACCTGAAGAAATTGTAATTGGAGACAGAATTGAAGATATAACAAATATCCTAATAAAGTCACACTCTGACATAGTAAAAAGGTCGCTTACTGATAAGAAGGGAGGTATTTTCAAGGCCATCAGAGTAAAAGGTTTTAATGGCATAATCGGATTTGAACCATATCCTGATATTAGAATAGGAAAACATCTGGGTGAATTAGTTAAATTTTATGGTCTAGGAGGAGTATTTCATTCTGATGAGTTGCCAAACTATGGCATCACAGAGGAGGAGGTTGAAGCAGTTAGAAAGAAATTAGACATAGTCATCGGCATGGATGCTTTTGTAATTATAGGCGGCCCAAAAGATAAAGTAGAATTTGCAGTGAAAGCTATAATTGAAAGATTGAAAATGACGCTAATAGGTGTACCTGCAGAAACACGGGCAGCAACATTGGAAGGTAAAACTTCATTCAGCAGACCAAGGCCTGGAGCAGCGAGAATGTATCCTGAGACAGATATACCACCTATTTCAATCGACAAGTCATTACTTAACTCATTATCAGACAAAATACCGAAATCTTGGGATGATAATATTAAAATTCTTGCTGAGAAATATAGTTTGAATAAAAAGATTGCAGAGAAGATTTTTGATTCTAATTATTTTACTATTTTTGAGAAAATTGTAGCCTCAATAAAAATAGAGCCAACTTTTGTGGCATCAAAACTTACTGAAGACCTTGTTAATCTTGAACGACAAGGATTTGATGTAATGCTATTGACCGAAGACATTCTTATGGATGTTTTCAAGAAGCTTGATGCGCGTATCATAGCAAAGGAGTCAATAGTCTTAATTTTTGAAAAGATCTTGAGAAAAGAGGTTAAAACAGTTGATGAAGCAATTACAGCGCTTGGAATAACATCTATAACCGATCAAGAATTGGACATGGCAATTGATAGAATTTTAGAACAAAATATATCAATTATAAGACAGAAAGGAACTGAATCAAGCGGAATGTTGATGGGTCGAATTATGGCCATTTTTAGAGGCAAAGTAGATGGTCAGAAAATCAATTCAGCATTAAGAGAAAGGTTAGAACAGAAGATTAAAGATAATATAACAAAGGAACAATAATTATGTATTGCATGAGACGGACTATAGAAACATTTAGTTTTGATACTCAAAGGATAAATAAGTCAATTTGAGGATATTAAAATAAAATCTAATAGAAATATAAATGAATCACTAAAAAGGCAACGAATATAATTATTGGTGAATTCCCTTTTATTTATTCATGTTGCTCCCTCCCATTTACATAGGAATAAATTGTTTATAAGCCAATGAGATTATTAACAAAGTCATTTTAGTACTTCAGATGGGGTGTCCCTTAAGTATTAGTTATAGTTGAGACTCGAATTCGTCAAGGATTCTGTTTTATTTATAACTGATTAACATAACTTGAGTATATATTATGCCAGCAAGCTGCGAGGTGTTCGTGAGAGTTTTTTCTTAAATTAGATTTTTGTACAAAATACATGTAAGTACCAACTATATTTATATATAGATTTAAAAAAGTTGAATAGAATAGTATTTGAATATGGTCAAAAATGCAAAATTGAAAATATGTCCTATCTGTGGTTGTACTGAACATAAATTGATAGGATGCATCACTCACTGGAACAACCACAAAAAGAACATAGAAGGAAGATGTGAAATGCGGGATGAAAGATAGATAGACAATATCTTTTACTATTTGAGCTCATATAGAGCAATTGATAGTTTAAATGCGAGCTTTTCGTCTGTCTTCTCTGCTATTGGAACAATATACTTTTGAGTTTCTAGTTTGTATCGTAGCACTTTATCCTTATGAATTAAATTCTTCATACTTCTAATATTATCTAGTCTATCCGCTAGCTTTATGTACCTAATGGCTTCAGAACTATTTGCGATATTTTGAAAATATTCATTTAACATTTTTAACTTCTCTTCATTTCTTATTTTCGGTTTTGTGAGTGCATGAACTATGCTATATATATAGTCCCCAAATTCTTTTAGTAGTTGATCTCCTGATATGCAGCTATTACTGTTTTTTTCCAAGACATCATGTAAAAGAGCAGCACAAATGAGATCTATATCATGTATATTTAACTCTTCGATTAGAATGAGGGCAACCCTAAGAGGATGATTAATATATGGTTCTATCTTGTTGCTATTTCTAAATTGTCCTGTATGTACTTTTGTCGCTATACCGAATGCTCTAGTTATCTTTATAATATCATCTATTGAATTCTCAAATGGTTTTAATAGTTTAGCAAAGCCTGACTTTGTAAAATCGTTAAAACTCCACTTCATGTAACGTGTACACGGTAACAATGTAGATAATATTAGTTAATGTATATAACATTGCATAGATCTTAAATAACTATATTAGAAAAGCCTTTACCTTTTAGAAGTACCATATATTTCTGATTATATATATGAGCGGTTATCAATGACAATGACTGCAATCTAAAGGCTGATATAGAGGCAGAAGAGGGAGGATTATCTTCCGAAAGAGTTGCATTTGTAAACAAATAACAATAATAATATTCATATTGCACATAGCGATGACAATATCAGGTAGACGATAGCATATTATCTACATTATCCTAGCCAGTAGCTTATTTTGAGCTTATACAAATCCTTCTAAGCATACAACTATCGTTCTGACATCTTTATTCATTTAGAAGTTTTATTACTTCCTCATCATGAATAATATGAGAATCACCTCTGACTATAATTCTTCTTGATCATCAGTAGTCTTTGTAATATCGTCCACTAATGATGAATTATTCTGGACAGCCAAAAGGTCATTCTCTGTAGTATTTGGGTTAGGTGGGTTAGGGGCTTTAGTAGTTGTTGTTGTTGTTTTTGTTCTTGACCCTCTGGAAACTTTCTTTTGATGTGCTGTTGGGCCTGTCTTCTTTGCATTTGTCTTCTTTTTCAGATTAGCCTTAGATCTCTTAGAGGCCTTGGTCTGTCTTCCATTTTTTCTTTTCTTCGATTTGATTTTACTTACCATATACATTAGTAGTAGTTAACTACTTATTCTTATATTAATCGAAAAAATATTAGAAAACTATACATTTATCATAATGATATAATGATATGAGCATATTAGCTAATTATTTATCATCAAAGATTTAATATTGTTAAAATAAGAAGGAAGATTATGAATATTGCTGTTTACATATTCTTATTATTAAATACTTTCTATTACTTTTGATATTATTTCATGATATGATGTTGATAAGGATTCCAGGTAAACACAAAGATATCTATCGTTCTTCTTTGTTAATGATGTAGTAGCCAGCTTTACATTATCAAACTCTGTCAATTTAAAATGAACCGTACCTGGCTCTGAATCAAAATTTCTTCGTTTTATTGCAGGAGCCAAATAGGATAAAAAGAAAGAATTATTTTTTTGTATATTTATAGAATTTGACTTAACTAAAGGACTTTGTATACTTTTTCTATATTCTCCCACAAGTAATTTTCCGTTGCTATCTACTACGCCTGCAAATTTCACATCTTTACTTACACATAATACAGTCAAACATATTTCATGGAGGAAATCGCGTTCTTCCATAGATTAGCCAATTTTCAATTCAATAATACCAAATAATAACTATTCGATTACATAAAATTGTAAGCAATTAAATTTTACAAGGTATTGTTTAAAAAGATGTTGGAAAACTAAATAAAAGTTACATTAATCATATTGTACTTAGCAAAGTAGTTGAAATGAGTCAATACTAAAAGAAGGATAAGATATAGATTCATAACACAATAACTACTGATCTATCCTATCTTACTACATTTCTTGCTTAGAACTGTCTAATTCCAATAATGAATTTAGTTTATATATGTTTTAAGGATATAATTAACCATTATACAACTTTTCAGTGATATCGTTAGTCGCTTCAAGTACATCTACATTTAGCTATTAGATATATAAAATAGTGAATTATGATATTTATAAATAAATAATACTTTTAGTTATATTTATTATATCGACAATATTGTTTGAAAACCTTATATGATATTATTATAACATTATAGCAAAATCATGAAACGCGTGGAAGCTATTATCGGTAGTGAGAAAGTTCTGGACGTTAATGAAGCATTGAAGAAAGCAGGAGTGAGTGGATGTACTATTCTTGATGCAAAGGGTAGAGGCAAGGGAGAAAAGCCAATGATAGAAAGCGGTAGAGGAACTGGAAGATTTGCATCAGAATTCTCAGTCAGATCTAATATTGTTACAATAGTTGAAGACTCACAGGTAGACAAAGTCATTAACACAATACTTGATACCGTAAGCACTGGTTCTACTGGTGACGGCAAGATTTTCATTTCACCAATCAATGAAGCAATTGATATAGGCACTAAGAAACGCGGTGAAGTTGCTGTGCTATAATAATAAAAACATGAATTCATCTATCTTTTATTATGGTTTGTAAAGAATTTTTTTGTCTCTCCTAGCATTAGCACTTCTGCTTCGGCGATCTTGACAACTATGGGTAGATCGCACACAATCTTTCCAATAGATAAGCAATGGCGTTGGGGCAACGTTCTTACTATTGATCTAACAGTATCATTATCTGCTAAAGACACTTTAGATATCTTATCTAAGTCTGTATCGTTTGTAAAATTGAACAGAAATATATTATCTACTTGTCGATAAATTCCATCGCCAATAGCATCTGGCTGGTTTGTAATAAATGTTGTATATATTCCGAAGTGTCTCATCCTGGTGACAATGTCTTCCCAATATGTATCCCTGACATAAAGATGAGCTTCTTCAGCAAATAGAAAGATAGGAGGGATTGCTATTTTCTCTAATAAGTCAACTAGTTTAGTTAATATTAGTTCTACAATCATTCTTCTTACAATAGGTGCTGCTTTTCCCATGTTAACTATCATTGCTGCACCTTTACGGTTTCTTGCAATCACGTTTTCAAACCTAAACTCATCGCGATCGCTATTATCACAAAATAATCTAGAGCTATGGATTACATGATACCTTGAAATAAGTGCATCTCTTACCAGTTCATTGATATTCCAAGTATTTATTGCATTGCCTAAAGCTTCAATTCTTAATGCCTGTTTATTTTCAAGCGAATCCCATATTCTAAAAAATTCACGTAAGGATGCAGGCGGAGTATCAAGTGCATTTCTGAGCATACTAGATACAGCTGTCTTGCCACAGTAATCAAGCGAGAATTTGAGCCCATTTCCAGATTCCAGTACTATTATTCGATCATTAATTGAGGAAGGGGTTCCATCATGATTCCAGGCTAGTCCACCATATTCATTGTTAAGATCAAATACAATTACAAATGCTCCATGTTGGACTAGTGTTTTAACTAACATTTTGGAAAGATGCGATTTGCCTGATTCTTTTTTCCCTGTAATAATATTTAGTCTGCCATCCAGGTCCTCTGCGTAGATCTCAAATTCTTCATTTTCTGCACCGGCATTACCAATTGAAATGGGAAAAATTCCTGTCCTTCCAAGAAAGGAGCATAGTTCAGAAATCTTTAACCGTCTTATTTTAGAATATACCCTTGAAGGAAGCCATGTAACATCACTTGATAATCTGCTTGATGAATCTATCGCAGCCCTTATTTTAGTGTGAAACAGTCTTGCATCTCTGATCATTCTTGATAAACTTCCAATGTTGAGAGGATCATGCAAATTTTCCATACTAGAAGCAGTTACTACTTCATCCTTAACAATGTCCTCTATCAGAGATTGTGAGGAAAGATATTCCTCATCATAGATCTGAACAATCATCTTTCTCTTTGAATTTTCATCTTCAATCAACAAATAATCACCCTTACTAGCTGTATCTGTTTGCATCGCTATCATAATTAGTTCATTACCACTTTTTGATAGAATTTTCATATTGGTATTGATCCAAGTAGAGTCCTGCGAATATCTTCCGATGCTAGCTCTATTACATCATAGTTATTCAATACATGGCTTCTAAGACATGATATCTCAGTACTAGTAAAGGTCGAAATGTGATGTGCAAGTCGCAATGTCTCAGGATATCCTCCTGAAATTGAATCATTTCCAAGTAACTTTCCAAGGGTTTCTTCTATGTTACTATTATTTGTAACAATATCTGCGCGTAGTACATGACTATTATTGTTTCCAAACTTTATTAGAAGGTTGTTACCTATAGTATTTCGAATTAAGCTTTTGACAATCATTTCTACATCCATATAGGCTGGACCACGGATCTTTGTGAGAGGGCTAGAAACTCTATCCAGAATTTTAATTTTAGTACTTTTGCTGATTCCCACTATCGAATTCTTATAAAGTAAGCAGTTCTCTGCTACTTTGATGATACCCTGAGTCTTATTCTCAAACAAAGATGATTTCAACGAACCATCTACAAGGATTATGGAATTTGTAAAATGACTCGAAAGTTCCATCTGAATTGCCCTCTCGATTCGTATTCTAATTAATCGTTTTGCAGAATCACTATCAAATAAGACAAGCTTTGTTAATCTATGATCAAGTTCTGACTGCTTAATAGTTTCCTCGCTCAAATAGAACAATAATGGACCAATTTTAAAATGCATTAAAGCCTGCTCAGCCAGTGATATTGCTATTCCACTTTTTACCGCATAAAGAACCCCGTCCTCGGTTTCTGCAATTTGGATGCTGCTAGAATCAAGTGCAGCAACCATTGTATTCTCCTTAATTGGTTGAATAGTTGTTATTGTTTCTGCACAATAAGGATTTGGTCTTTTACCCCAGCCTTCTATCGGGACAAGATTTTTCTCATCAACACTGAAAATAATTTTTTTCCCTCTCAGTACTCTATGAAGTTCACTTGGTAAACAATGCCCAAGCGTTCGGTCAAACATGTAGCCAATATTGGTAAAATTTATGTCAGAAGGAATTTTTAGTTGTATTGCCATGTTGTTCAACAATAGAATCACAGCCATATTTATTAATGTTGCGCAACATGGACAATATGAAACTGGCAACAAGTTTATGTTGATCAACTGTCAACGGGTGTATAATTGCATGATGAACAATCTCAACCTTTCCCCGACGAAGTCAAAATAAAACTAAAGCATCGGGACTGGGAGGTTGAAATAACTTGTCTTGAAAGTAAGGTCAAACAAGTAGTAGAAAATGTTCTTTCTGGTATCGATAATTCATATACTAATATCGATCCTTCTTTGAATAATCAACTTAATGAAGTAAGAAAAGAGATTGACTCTCTAAAATTGCAAATCAACTCAGACAACATTAATCAAATACATACAATAAATACAATAGAATTACAACGCAAGAATATACCAAAGGGAGGAACAACATGTAGAGGACTCCTTGAAGTACTATTACACGAAGGATATTTCGGAACAGAAAAGCATTTAGGTGAAGTTCATGAAGAACTATCCAGACGTGGATACAATTATGACAGAACTGCCGTGTCACATTCACTTACAGATATGGTAAGAGAAAGTATTCTGACTAGACTCGGGACAATGAGAAATTATCAATACATTCAAAAGAGGCCACCTTCTGAATCATCACTCTGATTATGGAGATAAAGAGGGTTTTGTCTTTTTGGCGATTGTAGATCCCAACCAGTGAATACCTGAGGTAGTGATTCTATAAACTACAGATTCGCTTCCATTCCTCGTATTCTCCCTTACTACATGTCCTGCTTTTACCAATTCAGATAGCCGTGAGCTAACAGATTTTGGATTAAGTGAGGTTGCAGATTGAATTTCGGATACCTGCATACCATCATCTGAAAATTTGCCAAGTTCTTTTGCAATTTTTGAGGCTACCAACTGTAAGCCAACCATCTCTTTATCAGATATTTTTTTTGTACTATATTCTACTGTATCCGGGATTACTCTTGGTCCTTCTGGAGTAATTTTGATAAAATTTGAATATGTATCTATGAGATCAGTAAGTGCATAATTTAATGAAATTTTCTTTGCCAAATCGATTGCAGGAACTTGTTTTGTTATAAAAGTAATTACAGAAGTAAGAACCGATTCAGCAGAGCCATTGAACTGTACCTTTATATCACCTACGATTACTGACACGCTAACATTTAAGTCAAGATTGTTCTTAATGTTATTTTCAGCCATCTCTATCACATTTTAAGATGAAATCCTTTTTCATCTATCTTCCTATCTGTCACATACAAATGCAGTCCTAGAAGTATATACATATTCTCATTTTGATAAAAAAAGTATATATAAGGCCTAGGAGATAATCCTGTCAAAAAATATTTATCTAATTTTGAGCTTTACTTTTATCTGTTCTAGATACGACTATAAGTGGAAAGCAATTTTTAAGATCAATGAATCTAGTGTAGATTAATTGCTATATACTTTTCATTTTAAGAAGCCATATTAAAATTAAAAAATTAAGAAGAAAAGTAATCATGACAATAGGCAATAAGAAAGTTGACTAAAATGAAAGAATCATATCTTTTCTATGGTACTCCAATCCATCCTAGCCTACGGAAATACCAAATCATCAATAATGCAGAAAATGTGGAGATTATCAGTATAACAATCAAAGTTGTGTATATGCCAAAGAAGTTCCAAGCGCCTGTTTCAAGGCCGCCAGGTAAATTGATATTCATTCCATAAAAAGAACCTATCACTGCAGAAGGAATCGATAAAGTAAAGAGAATTGTAAGAACTGCAAGTATTTTATTTGTCTTTTCGGTGCTAAGCATAAAATCTGTATCTTTATAAATTTCTATAGTCTCTTTAGATTCTTCTAGAGCTTCTAACACCTTATCTATATGATCCTTTACATCATCAAAGTAAAGTGTAAGATCTTCTTCTGAGAATTTCTGTATGTCCTTGGTCATCTCCAATACAATTCTTTTTAGTGGAATGACAACACGCCTGAGTGTTGTTATTTCTCTTCTTAATAGCGAAATCTCTTTTGCAACTGCTACTTTATCATCAAATACTGCATCCTCTATATCATCCAGATTGCCTACTACTTTCATCAATATATGTAAAAGATCATCCACTAATACATCGATTATACTATGTAGCAGATATCCAGATGATCTTCCCATTAGGGCTTGCCTCTGCTCATGACTTTTCTTGCAGACTTGAAACATCTCTATTAGTGGCTTAAGATCCCCTTGATGTACCGTAACCAAATAATTCATTCCTGCAAAGATAGATAACTGGCTAAATCGAGGTACTCCTTTTTCTTTGTGTGAAGTTGGAAAATGTAATATAATAAATATATGATCTTTATATCTGTCTATCTTTGTAATTTGGATTTTGGAAAGGCAATCTTCAAGATTTAGCTCATTAAAAGGAAATTTTTGTCCAAGTATTTCTATTTTCTTGCGAGTAGGTTTTTCAATGTCTATCCACAAATTCCCATTATTGTTTATTTTTTCTGCATGTTCTTGGATAGCATCTTCTTCCATTTTGATACATTTTCCGATAGACTTTCTACAATTAGAAGCTTGCTCTTATTTTTGACATGATGATCACATATATATCATCAATATTCATGGATCAAATGATATGCAACTATATTGACATTCCAATTACTGTATTCATAATAATAATAATAACATTAAATCATTATACAGGAGATATAATTTCTGGTTTGCAAATTTTTCTCAAGGGCATTATTATACAAAGTTAAAATATTCATCACGGAAAATAAAACTAAATTCCTACATATAATATATTTTATGAATTTTCGAGCAAGAAATTATTCCTGGTAGCAGAGAAATCAATTTTATATAGTTTGAATTCAAAATTATATATCAATATTAAGATCCCTCAGCTATGTTCTAAAATTCCCATGATGCCATGATGTAAATTTATTATAAGATTAAACAGATAATGGTATGTCCTATTTGCTGTGATATCTGTACTATTATCTTTTAAATTCCTTAGTGAAGGAGGAGTTTGTAGCTCAGCTGGATCTTCCACTATTTGTTCTGCTGGGAGACCATACTTTTCTCTTAGAATTCTTTGCTGTTCTGCTAAAACATCTTCTGAAAAAGTCGGCCCTATATGGCCAAACCACATCCATAAAATAATAACTACAGCTAGAGATAGTCCCATTACCAATATCGCCCAACCAACAGTAGCAAGATTGTGATATTCATGCGAGCCTTGGTCTTTTTCATGGTGTGCACACATAATACAGCATGTTAAATAATGATTGCTTTTAAAAATATTCGCTTTTGATATATATGTATATATTATTAGATTGCTATTGTTGACTGCTAGCTGGTGATAGTTAATAGAAATGACTATCAGATTTAGTAGTAATAGTAGTA
>DASQYF010000162.1:0-2899 GCA_035639375.1 Nitrososphaeraceae archaeon | reverse complement strand
CCAGGATGTTTGAAAATTTTCCCTTTATTCTAGAAGCCAATTTATTTGTTATCACTGTTTAATAAAATACACTATTTAATAAGTTTCAAATATATACTGAAAGAAGTTATTATTGAATATACATCTACTATAACAAAGCTGTAATTGTATAATTTATTTATTATTTTGGTAATGGAGAGACAACAAATTAGTCTGAATTTACAAGTGTCGTTGGTGTTTCCTGAGCAAAATCTCTATTAATATTTGGCACGATTATTGCTGTTGTAACGTTTGATGATTCATGTCCATGCTGATATATATGATATTAAAACGCAATTATCAACTATCAATCACGGCATAATAGCATTATCCTTTTCTCGATAAGGTCTTGCACTTTGGCTCTTTTATCTTGCAATCTTGATCATTAGAAAATGCACTTTTATTTACTATTGATATTTTATAATTCAAAGCATTGATATCATTTATCTAATCTTGCCTCGTGTAGTGCATAGTGTTTATCTTTACTCGTTCATAGACTTACCATATGATGAAGATTGCCATCGGCAATATCTATAGTATGAAGTATAGCTCTATAATCGTGCTTTTCCTTTACTAATCATTCGTAGAATTTCAAAGGTGTCCCCAGTTTTACCATCTGTCTCTTTGAATATGGAATTGTATATGCACAGCTTTAACTTCCAATATCGTGGAGAAAATGATCAATCTTGCTCTCTTAGGTTTAATGTGATGGCCACGTCTATTGGACTCTTCTCGGAAAATAGTTTGCAGGCTTTGGCAGACAGCTCTTCTAGTTGTTGTTGCTGATGCTTATATTTTTATTGTATGCCTTGTTCTTTTATAATAGCGCTTATGCCATGTGGTGACATTCTTTCTCTCTATTTCTACAATTTTGGTGTAAGTCTTGCGCTGGTTAAATATACGTCAAACACACCTTCTTCTTTCATCTGTTATTTCAATTACATTTCTTATACTATAGATAATCGGTCCTTAAAAAGGAATGTTTTATGATATAATTTGCTTTTATTTATGATGCCAAGTATTCATATATTACCATCTACTTTCTTCTTTGTAGTAACAATGAATAAGGTGATAAGTTTGAGGACCTTTAAGATTTTACAATTATAATATTCAAACCTAATAGAGAGAAAACAAAAATAATAGCAATATCATACAATCCGAAAACTTTTGAACCATCTAAAAGAGATGAAGGACAACTTAAGAACAAAGAGCATATCCAATAGTAATAGAACACGTTTTGAAGTTAGATTTCCAAAAGGTCATAAATACAATTTTTTATTTAATAAAGAAAAAACCTATGGCAATTATTATATAAACTACAGTAAGCATAACACCTTCAAACCAGTTACTCTTGCCGTCATGCGATATTAAATTCAGTATTATTGCAGCAAGGAAAATAGTGGCTAATTCAAATAATGTGAATACTAGTGTAAATGGCTTATTCATAATTATTCCAGCTATTACCAATATTGGGACTACAAATAATGCAATCTGTGTACCTGAGCCTGCGGCTATACCTATTGATAAATCAATTTTTCCTTTTCTTGCAAGGATAATAGCGCTACTATGTTCTGCAGCATTTCCGACTATTCCAACTATAATTGCGCCAACGAACAATTCTCCAAAACCAAATTCTTCAGTTGTAGCTTCTACCGATCCAACAAGTATTTCGCTTACTACAATTACTCCAGCCATACTCAAGCCAAGTAGTAAGAATGATTTTTTCTTGCTCCAGTGTGTAATATGGTTTTCTTTGATCTCTTCTTCTTCTTGACGATGCTCTTTAGAAACTGATTGTGTAAAAATCTGCTTGTGTGTAAAGAATGTAAATATTATACCAGCAATATATACTGCCAATAGCAAAAATGCTAAAAGATCACTTAGAATTTGCACACTTACTTGATTCTCAATATTAACACCATCACCACCACCACCATCTTCTAGATTTACTGTATTGGCTAAAACTGTAGGTACTGCTAATCCAATAATAGCTAAAAATAACATAGAAGCTTGAAGCCCAACATTCTCTCTATTGAAAAACTGTTCTTTATACTTAAAACCACCTGCTAGAATACTCAGTCCAAATATTAATAAGATATTTCCAAGTATGGCTCCGCTAATAGATGCTTTAACAAGATCAAGTAGTCCAGCATTTATAGCAACAATTGCAATTATAATCTCTGCAGCATTTCCAAAAGTTACGTTGAGCAACGAACCCAAGCTAGATCCATAGTGGATAGAAAGATGTTCAGTAGAATCGCCAATTAATTTTGCCAGAGGAATCAAAGCTATAGCTGCAATTACAAATATGATAATATGATCAGCATGAACAAATTCTAATGTTACTGCCATAGGAGTAAATATAATAAGGAGATAAAGGATCGAGGATTTTGATAATTTTAAGGAGGTTAACATGATTATGACTAGCATCTATTATTTGACATTATATAATTTTTCAATGCCTCTATAGTTCTTAATAGGAAACAGTAAGTATGTTGATAAATAAGAATGAATATTAATTGTGTGTTCTCTGAAGATTAAAAATAATTTTAATGTATAACCAGATTGAGTCACATGTTGAAAGTGATCTGACCACAGAGAAAGACAGCAATTGTTATTTGTGCTAGTACGATATTAGAAAGCAATCAGCTGTATATTAGATTTTAAAAAGCAGAGCGGCAGTTGCTACTTGTTTTATTCCCATTGTATACTTTAGATGAGCAATTTCCCTCAACGTACCTACAAATGTAATAGGTACTTTGAATAGTTCACAGTAGAATAGATATACACTCAGAGAAGCAGCTGCTACCGAAAACTTGAGGGCAAAACAAGCAAGCATTGGCCGGGAGTTGGACCCGGGACCTTTGCCTTACCAAGGTTT
>DASQYF010000161.1:0-2090 GCA_035639375.1 Nitrososphaeraceae archaeon | reverse complement strand
GATAAATATTCTTGCAACTGAGGATAAGATAGAAATACAGTGTACATTATTTTTGACTTAGTTAAACCATTATTACCGCTATTATTAACAGCTTCTAGAATATGTCCAATTATATCATTCTTGCTACGGTATTTCATAATAATAAGATGTGTTCATGTTCGTGGTTTGGCTGCTAACTACTAGCACTATTGAAAGGCAGTTTAGTGGGTTACATAATATAACCTTGAATACAGACAAAATAATAATACAATATTATTGGTTATAGACAGTCCTGTATTCTTGAAAAAGAGCCTGCTTTATATTTTGAGTGAGATCAGTAATTTCTTTTCTATCATTCATATCATTTCTTTTTATTCTTTTGATTCCAAGAGAAGATAGTTCACTTATCCACCAGCCATATTTTTGTGGATGTTCTTTTTTGGTAAACATCTGTACTATACGCTGCTGTTAGTTATAAGATATTCGGCCAAGATTACTGAATGTACACTTCATATAATGGTGGTGGAAAACAGAGTTGGAGTATAGCGTAGAGAAAAAGATTAAATCAATCTGCTGATATACTTTGGTTATAATACGACTCAAGGTCGTTCAAGCAGTTTAAGTATTTGAGCCAAGACCCAATGCAATATTTCAATCTCTGTCCATAATCTTTCGGTGTCCAATATGCTCTAGGTTTTGTGTATCTTGTGTTTCTTCTCAAGTATTCTATTATGCAGCCTCTGTCTTCGAGTATTTTTAATAATGGTGGTGGAACTATTTCTACTTCTTCTGAGTTAGCATAAATGAAAGCTAAAGAGTGTATTTGTTCATAGAATAAAGGAAACTCCTATTAAGGATACCTGAAGACTGTCAAAACACGTCCGCATTCAATCAATGATTCATTATATTCATAATGTCATGACCCGTTTAACAGATATAATAACAACATAAGGACGGATACCTACTAATGCATTAATAGTGCTCCAAAGAAGATTATAATTCATTTGGGAGATATATGCCAAGAAAAAAGAGAAAAAAATAAAACAAAACACTAGACCATCCTCTGGAACGCCTTAGTTAGAATAAATTATATCACATAATTCTATTTGATTGCGTGCTGCCCATAGGCTAAGATACTATGACGAATAACTTCTCACCTATATCTAAGGTGATCAAGGATGTATTTTATTTATTTTCATTACTTGAACCTTCTAGATATGCGCAGGAACAAAGCCTAGAAACATTCATTCATTCATTTATCGTTATTTGAGAACATATCACATCACCGGTAAAAGATCCGCCTGTTGTCAGAATAGGATCATTTGATTCGAACTGTACGTTTATAGCTACATTTTGACTACATGATCCGCTTATGGTAATAGGAACAGATACTGGTGGTTGACAAAAGTCTGTTTCATTGATTTTTTGAGCTGTAAATTTATATTTACCTGAATTTAAAATCACTGAATTAAAAGATCCACTAACAAATCCAGGACTTGGATCTTGGTCAGAAGGTAGTTCATTTATATTCCAATTGGTTGTTGTTATCTTTCCGTTGCTACTGTTTTCCGATACAACAAAAGATATAACGGCCTGTTTTGAGGTGCCATCAGCACAGGTGACAGAGCCAGTACCGCCACCATCAATTATTACAGGACTTGAGTCATTACTACTTTGTCCATAAACTGCTGCTGGTGAGGTACTGGTATTATCATATAATAAAGAAGAAAATGATAATAAAATTAATGGAGATATTATTATTATTATGGCAATTGTTACCAATGAAAAGCTATTATTATTATTCTTCTTTTCAGACATATGGAATTGATATTATGTTATTTTACCTAAATAAAAAAGATTACGTACAGATATGGATCAAGTTTAATGATTTTATGCATCTTTTGCGCTGCCGTTACTATCTAGAAATTATAGACGGAAATTGTTTTCAAAGCACTATTAGATTCCTATACTTATATTCAGACAACAAAAGGAATTGTTGTTATGTATGCTGTCCTGATTAGATAGATGAGCATAGCTATAGTAAGGCAATAATCTGTATTACCTGATTGAAGATAATTTATGTCTCTTTTGACAACGTTTTGCCTAGTCAA
>DASQYF010000160.1:0-3567 GCA_035639375.1 Nitrososphaeraceae archaeon | reverse complement strand
ATGCTACTCTGATCTCAAAAGTTAATTTATTTATTAAAATAAATATTACATTTTATTATTTATTATTAATTTCCGTCTTCTTTCTGTATCAAATAGAATATCATAATATATTTTGAAAGATTAACCAATTATTTATGTAGCAAAGTTTGTGACTTTGATAATGGATCGTAAGACTAAGTCGATAGAGAGAGCTTTCGTCTTAATTTCACTGCTGCTATGGCAGACACTAATGCCCCGAGATATAATCCTGTTCCGATTAACAGGTTGCCATTAAAGCCAATCACCATAGAGGATATAGCAGTCAACACTGTTGCTATTACTGATGCGATCACGTTTATACCCCATAGCAGAGTGATATCCCCATCAGTATAGTCATCCTTCACTGAATGCATAGAAGCCATTCTAATAATGGATGGAAATTGAAATCCCATAAGAAGACCTGCAGGTGATATGAGCGCAAAAGTCAACACAATTCTCTGCGGCAGTTGCAGAATTATACCTGAATCTATAATTTCTTGTAAAAGACCATAGTAAACTAACACTATTCCAATCAGAAGTGGTATTGATATTACTACAGCTTTATAGGGATTTTTACGAAACAGTCTTCCGCTCAAATATGCGCCTATTCCACTAGATAATAAGATCGAAAAAAGTATAACTGTCAATGCCATTATTGGCGTTCCAAGTAACAACAGAAATTTTTGAATAAAGGTTATTTCTAGAAACATGAACCCAAGTCCGATAAATACTACAAAGATCATATGGAACCATGATGAAGTTGATGATGTAGTTAGTAGAATTTTATTTCTCCTTGAATAGTATATCAAAAGCAAAGCAAGTACTGCAGATACTCCAAGCACAGTTTCTAGGAGAAATACCATCTGCTTTGGAATCTGCTCTCTTGCAAAATAGAATGGAGAATCATCAGTGGGTGGTTTTAACTCTAAACTTGTTTTAGGATCATTTTCTTGCAATTGTTGACGATGATAATAGTTCTTATCTAATAGTAGTCTATCATAAGGGGGTTCTATATATCCATCTGGCATTGCAATCACTTTAGCATTATTGTTAGCAATCCTTCCCTTTGCCAGATTAATTTCTGAATCAGTAAATGGACTATTTTTTATTATTAGAACAACTGGAAATATTGTTTGCTGATCGTTTGATGCAAAATATAATCCAGGACGATCTTCAACTGCCAAAATCTGCTGTCTAATATCTTCACTACTTTCTCCTTTTTTCTCCTGTCTTAAAGATTCTGCTATTAGAGGCATGAGTCTTGGCAATTCAAAGTTCCAACGCACCATAACAAGCATTCCATTATCTTCATCCAGATGCTGTAAATATTGCCTGAACGCTTCTACTGTATAGAGATAATTTTCTGAAAGTGCATATCCACCAGCAAGCTGAGCAGCCCAAGAATCAACGAGCTTTATTATTATCATGTCATATTTTGAATTACTCGAGCTGATAAATCGCCTGCCATCGTCAATGACTAATTCAACGTCATTACGTTCATATAAATTTCCTGCAGAATTGCCAAATTGTTTTGCTGTTGATACTATCAGTGGATTTATCTCTACTGCCGTGACTTTCTTCGAGCCGCCAGCCAAGGCAACTAAGACATCTTCCCCTCCGCCGCTACCAATAATTAAAGTATTGTTCACATCATTTGATATTTCAAATGGTAAATAATCCATATATTTTTTCATCCATTGAAGGTCTGCAGTTGAACCATTCCATTTAAATACTGGAGTGTCGGCATCGGCATCGATAGCTATTGCGGCTAGGGCTCTAGATCTACCACTACTATCGTTATGGCTGTCATGATGACCGATCTGCCTAGTAACGTCAATTCGAGAGAAAGAATTCCACTGGGTTGATAAATGCTCAAATTCTGAAGGTTTTGACAGCTGATAATGCAATCCTTTGTTTTCGCCGGGTTTTATTGCTATTATATTATAGCCTGAATTAGATGCTAATAATACAGTAGAGGCGGCTAACACAATTATTCCATACAATTTTATCTTGTTTTCTATTACTGGCATGTTTGATACTCTTTTTTTCTGTGATGAAGTGGATGATAATAATAGAGCAGCAATAAGTGAAGGACCGAGTACTAAAAGAGCTACCGAAAGTAGCACAGATTCTGCACCTAATCTTTGCATTAGAGGATCAAGCATAAGTGTAGCTGCCGCTGCTCCTAGTAGATCAATGAAATATAATTTGCTCACCTCTCTAGGCATTGCAAAATATATTAGTGACATTGAAATTCCAGCAAAAAAGAAAGGAATTGAGGAAGCCAAATAGAATAGATAAATAAAATATATATTTGGTGGTATAATATGTCCTATTACGAGTAAGAATATTGGCACGGACACCGCAAAAATTATAGTAGTTTGAAGTACTTTTGATGCTAGTTTATCTCTTTTTATTTTATTCTTTAGAATGTGTATTAGCAAAGATCCAATTCCAAGTCCAAAAAAGGCTATAGAGATCGCCATGAAAGCATAATCATACCACAACACAATTGAGAAAATTCTAGTGAGTGCAAGCTCAAATAATAATACACTAGTAGATAGCACGAAAAGTGTAACAAGGAGAAAAGTCAGGAGTGGTACAGAAGGCAACTCAAATTAACAGGAAATATATCTCATATAAGCTTTCATAGATTAAGGGATACTGTACTGGAACTATTAGCTAGAGAACATAATTATTTTCTCAGGATACTTTCGATATCATTATACGCGATGCCTCATTATTCCTATTTGATCTGACAGCATAGTATTTGATATCCAACTATGATAGATTAATGAATGATTAGAGCTTTAGACACTGCTAACTTAATCCGCATGTATTCTTTCAATAGAAATACAAGGAAATACAAGTAATACGAATAATAGTCCTGTTTAGTTGTCTCTTTAACAAGCTATACCACACATATACTCATTTTCAGCTTTCACTGTTTTCATCTATAATGAATTTAGTCCATACTACAGAGGAACATCATCTTTGTTTGATATCGTAGTCATATTATGAAAGTGCGTCTTGAGCTATAGTTTATTGTAAGTGAAGAAAGTCTAATTACAGGCGAAAACGATATATCTTTTATAACATAAATAACTGACTGATAAGAGTATTTTTGTATCATCCTAGTATCTTTTTTATTAATAATAAATTTATTAAAAAATAAGGTGAGTTAGAATAAGGTGGCGGTTTTGATAAATAATTCTTCTGAATATATCTAATATAAAGCTCATTCTTCATTCTTTTATATTTATATCAACTAATACAATAATATTATAAAATATCCTCTAGTTTTCTAAATCAATATTATACGTTGTTAGTCTATGACTTTAAATTCGATCATTTTTTGGATTGTTGTTTCTGTTGACTGGTAGCGTTTACAGGGGTATAGCAAACATATAGTTAAATTGTCTAGTATGTATCATAACTTAATTTTAGTGGATTGCTCTAAACTAGCAGTTAAGTATTAACTTGTGTATTAAAGTTATTCTATATATCTACTAAGTGTTTTGCTGCATCTCTAAATGAGCCAGCTTTTGA
>DASQYF010000159.1:0-4684 GCA_035639375.1 Nitrososphaeraceae archaeon | reverse complement strand
ACTAGCTCATCAACATCCAGATTAGCCATTAATTCAATTGGTAATTTTATGATATTAGAATCGATAGTAACCTTGGTCATTGGAAGCCCTCTATTGATCCATTCATTAACTACTTTGGTTTCTAATCGAAGATCACTAAATCCCTCTGGAAATTTCTTTGTAATGTGCTCAATCAATGTACGATCAGATTTGAAAATCAGTGTAGGTTCCAATAATCTAGAAGAATCCGCGTATCTCTCTTCAAATAAATTGCTGGATATTGAATCGGATATTATATCCATCTTCAGAATCCGACTGACTAAATTAAGATAATGTATAAACTCATGTGCAAGAATAGCATGAATAGACCCAAGCATACCAAAGGCTATTAAGGGTGCGGTCAGTTGAATAACTATGTTTAGTCGCCTCTGTTCATTCACTACTGGAACTGTTCTTGCAAAGAAGATACCGAACTGTGAGAACTCCACCTCTGACATTGAAATAATGAGATTAGGCTCTACATAATAATATGGATATTTTAATCCAGCCGCATTCTCTATTCTTTTAATTCCTTTAGTAACTATTTCATATCGATCTAATATAAGATCGTAAATGTTTCTAGGTAGCTGTCCGCTCTTTAATGCATCTTCTACTTTTTGTAATGAATTAAAAACCATCTAGCTATAGTCTAAAAATGGCATAGTCTAAAAAAAAGGTTGCTGCATGTCTACATCAAGAATATCAAAGGAAATACATTTGCAATTTGAATCTACAATTTCGGAAACATTAGGTTTAGCATTCTTCCTCTCTCCAATGAATTGCTTAACTTGGAATCCGCCGTCTGTGATAATTGTAATAGAAAAACGATTTGAATCTACTTTTACTACCTTGAACGAATAGATCCTTTTTTCAAATTGTCTCAATTTATTTTCAAATCTTACAATAGATCCACAACGAACTTTTAGTTTTTCTAGTTCTAATTCTCCGATTTCTTTTTCACATTCTACCAAAATTTTAATCTTAGTGGTAAATACAAGCGAATAATCGATAATATTATCTGATTTAGGGATTAGTATAAATACAAGTCCATCTTCATGGAATTTTAAGTTATTCTGGAATTTTCGATTCTGAGGGTTTGATATATGCGCGAAAAACGGTCTTCCTTTTCCAAGAACTATGCTTTCTTCATCCTCACTTCCTACCCAGGTAAATTTAGGCTTCTGCCCTCTCGTCATTGACATTAACCTCTTTGCAATAATTCCCTCAATACTATCGTAGCCAGAGAGCCCCGAATAATCACAAACCAAACAACCTTTTCCTTTACAACTGTTACATTTAGTTTGTTTCTGCCTTATTCCTCTCTGTTTTTTCATATATCTACCAAAGAAATGTAAGGGACGAGTCTTTGCTATTGTATCTATATTATTATTGCTATCAATCTCTATATTTATTAAGATATCCGGAGCTAAAAAATCAAGTCTTGTTTTTGTTATTTTTAGAAATCTTCTTCTTAGTTCTTTGGTCAATTGGACTTTAACGTTTTCCTTTCCCCGTATTTTGAATTTTGAGCGAATTTGGTCCTCACGTTCATAATATTCATTTGGAATCGTTGCTCCTATCAAAAAGCTGTCAAATTCATATACGTTATTTACTGCTGATATTATTTTTTTATTAATTAGATCTATCTTATTCATTAATCCACGGCATATAAAGCAATTTTCTTGATCCATCTTAAGCAACGATCTAACTGATGGAACATGTCTTTTTAGACAATATTTGCAAAGAGTATAGTTATTTTTTAGTTGTTCTAAAAGGACCATTTCATCCTTGACATTAGCCAATACCAAATCTCCTTAACATTCCTTGCATCTGTCTGCCCTTCGTCTGTTTCATCATCGTTTTGGAATTATTGTATTGTTTTACTAATTCTTTAACATCATGTTCAGCTATACCGGCACCTCTGGCAATTCGCTTCCTTCTTGAGTCATTAATGGTATCAGGATTTCTTTTTTCATCTTTGGTCATTGATTGAATAATAAACCTCCATTTCTCCATTTTTCCCTGAAGAGCGTCTAACTGATCTTCTTTTACCATACCTGAGAGACCAGGTAAATTGTCGATTACATTTTTAAATCCCATTTTACTTACATTTTCCATCTGCGCGTAAAAGTCTTCGATAGTCATCTTGCCACCAAGTAATCGCTTGGCTTGATTCTCATCTGCTTGAACTTCAAGACTTTTTGCCATTTCAAGCAGCGCTTTGATATCACCCATTCCGAGCAATCTGCCAACAAATCGTGTAGGTGAAAACTGTTCAAGATCATCTATACGTTCTCCTGTACCAATGAACATGACTTTAGCTCCAGTAGCGGCGGATGCAGCGATTGCACCGCCACCCTTGGCCGTCCCATCAAGCTTTGTTATAATAATTCCGCCAACAGGTGCAGTTTTATGGAAGGCTTCGGCCTGGTTGTAAGCTTGCTGACCTATCGTTCCATCTATTACCAATAAAACTAAGTCTGGTATTGCCACTTTATACATAGCATTCATTTCTTCCAAAAGTCCTCTCTCTTCTTTGTGCCTTCCGGCAGTATCAATAATTATAATGTCCGTATTCTGTGATTTGTAATATTTCAAGCCATCTCTTACGATTTGAATTGCATCCTTATTATTTTCATCACCGAATACCTGAACATTGATTTTATTGCAATTCATCTTTAATTGAGTCAGGGCGCCAGGTCTCCACGTATCTGCTCCAATTACTGCAACGCGATATCCACGTCTCGTTAGCCATCTAGCGAATTTGGCAGTTACCGTTGTCTTTCCACTGCCTTGGACGCCAAGCATGAGTATTATATTTTGCTTTTCTACTTTAAAAGAAAAGACATCTTCGTCTAAGTCCACAGATTTATCTACGCTTTTGATTGTTTCTCCTGTATATCCAAGTAATTTTGCAAGTTCTCCATAAAGAATAGTGATTACTTGATCTTTTCTTGTCAGACCCTTCGGGGGTGTTTCGTTGATTGCTCTATTTTTAAGGTTTTTAGTTATGGTTAAGACCAGTCTAACATTGACATCTGATTGTAGTAGAGCTCTCTGTACATCCTTACATAAAGAATCAATAAGTTCTTCGTTAATATCGGATGCTCCTACAATTTTTTTAAGAGCGCTTCGAAGACCTGTTCTTAAGTTATCTAGCATGGTAAGATTACTTGCATACTAATGAAGCTTCTAATATTTCAAATATTCCCCTTTGCCCGTCCCAGTGAATTCTTGCATCATTTATCTCTAATCTCTTGTTAAAAATAGGACAATCAACAATCAAAGTTTCTGCTTCGCCGCCTTCAAAAGTTAGGTTAAATCCATATTTTTTGCTCAAAAATTCTAATTGGTGTAAAGAACGCTTGTCTAATGTAACCCCAAGCCAGTTTTGATCTAACCCCATGGTAGATACACCAACTATTTTAATACAAAATTTTTTATCGATGAGATCGGTCATATATCGAAAAGGTTCTATTCCCCATAATGGAGTAAATATTGTAAGGTCTTGCATCGAGCAGGCTCGCTGGAAATTGTCTTTTTGAAAGACACTTGATATCCCTCCATGAACTAATCCCTGAATGTCATAAATAGATTTTATCTTTGTAATTGCACGTTCAAGTGAAGTAACTTCCTCTTCTTTAGACGTTTTCTTTAATGTGAATCTAAATGATGGAATACCCATTGCTTCTCCCAGTTGCTTCGTCATTCCGCTGTTTGGATAGTGAAATAACAAGCTATCGTCTGTTTTAGGCTGAATAGTAATTAAACATACTACATCATGCCCAAGTTCTTTCATTTTGAATATTGAAAAAGTACTATCTTTTCCGCCAGAGAATAGCGAAGCAAGCCTCATAATCAACGATGAAGAGACCGCCTTTTATTAACCCGACGAGATTAATGTAAGTTAATTTAATCATTTAAAATCTATTTGCGTGAGTTTGTATATAATAGCAGGCTTCGGCGGATATAATACACTTTAAATAATTCACCAGTTATTCTATAGGATATTGATCACTTCAGGTGATAATAATGCTAAATCATTTTTATCTTTGCCTGTTTCATCAATACTGCAAAGAAATATGGCGATTCTAGACCATTCCCAAACAGCTGCTGAGGCTATAGAAGTTATGAGAGATCGCTCCGTGCGTTCTGTATTAGTGGCTGATTCAAAGAAAGAAATAATAGGCTTAGTATCTAAAACAGATATCTTATATCGACTACTAGCATTGCATAAATCACCAACGCGCACACGGCTTGAGGAAATAATGTCTTCACCAATAATATCTGTACCACCTGACGTGGCTATTTTAGACGCACTTGCTGCAATGGAAAAACACAATATAAGACAACTACTCGTAAGTTCTAATTCTAATGTATACGGTACTATAAGCAGAGAAGATATAATTATAAAAACAGAGAAGGCTGTGGTTCAAACATTGAATGCATTCAAATTAGATTCAGCCGTCTGTATAATGAGTCCATTTGCTTCTACATCACTAATGAATAAAAGAGATTCACTAGCTTGCCCTCATTGTAGCAATCAATATAACGACAAAGAATTGTTGTCAAAGCATGTAAAGGTAATTCATTCTGATACTCAATAGAATTTTAATGATGTTTTTATTCATTCTGTGATAGTCTCACTTACTACTGAATTCTCTTC
>DASQYF010000158.1:0-3893 GCA_035639375.1 Nitrososphaeraceae archaeon | reverse complement strand
ATGTCTAGAATAAATTAGCTCGTCATTTAGATATTTCCTATGTTCTTAAAAATTGGCCAACTTTTATAAGTTCGACTTGCTTCAATGGCATGCATCAGTATTGGGCCACTCGTATCTTTTGGACAAGAAGAATTCTTTGCTCAAGCTTGTTCTATACACAGGACCTGCCCTTATTGTAAGTATGGCCTATATGGATCCTGGAAATTACGGTACAGATATTCAGGCAGGTGCTTCTCTTAATTATGGTCTTCTTTGGGTTGTCTGGCTCTCAAGTGGTATGGCCATGCTTCTTCAATATTTATCTGGAAAGATTGGAATTGCAACAGGATTATCATTACCAGAAATAGTCAGAGAAAAACTCAAAAAGAAGAGGAAAACTTATGTGATAACTTACTGGCTGGCTGCAGAGATGGCAGTAGCTGCCACAGACTTAGCCGAATACCTAGGCACTGTAATTGCTCTTAATTTGCTATTTGGAATACCTATGGTTTATGCTGCAATTTTTGGAGCTCTGGATGTAATTTTTATTTTGATGTTAGCTACGCAACGTAGATTTCATATTATTGAAAGGCTATTTGCACTCTTTGTATCAATAATAGGGTTTGGGTATCTATATGAAATAATTATTATAAACCCAGATCCATCTGCTATTTTATACCATTCATTTGTTCCCTCGCTTGGGAGCACTAATGGTATACTTCTTGCTGTAGGAGTTATCGGAGCTACTGTGATGCCTCATGCTCTTTTTGTTCATTCTTGGCTTACAAAAAATAAGGCTCAAAACAAATCTCTGGAAGAAAGAAGGAAAATTCGTAAACTTCATCTTATTGAAAATGTTGTTTTGCTGACAGTTGCAGGTGTGATTAATGCAGCTATAATGATTATGGCTGCTGCTGCCTTTCATTCACACAGTCCTAATGTAGCTTCAATATCGGAAGCGTATAAAACTCTTGTACCATTGTTTGGTGCTACGGCTGGAATAGTCTTTTTAATTACACTTCTTTCATCAGGCATTGCGTCATCAGTAACAGGAACACTTGCTGGTCAAGCAATAATGGAGGGTCTATTAGGAAAGAAAGTAAACGTTTGGCTGAGGAGATTTATAACTCGCTTTATCAATGTTATTCCGACTACAATAGCAATACTTTTAGGTCTTGATCCACTTAATATATTGGTATATAGCCAAGTCATTTTAAGCTTAATGATCCCTTTGCCTATGATTCCGCTCGTCATACTCTCGGCAGATAAAACATTAATGAGCGAATTTGTAAATAGAAAAATTACTACAACTATTGCCATCATATTCGCCGGAATCATACTTATATTCAATTCTTATTTGTTAGTGAATATAAAATAGAACTCTTATGAATACAAATTCGTAGCAAGGAGATATGAATTAAATTTAACACGATTACGGATCTCTGCTTCTAGTTCTGCATAATGTGGTATAGACAATAATCATTAGTTCGTTAGTTTGCGCTCGGCCGGATTCAAGACAATTTTGACTCAAACATGCCTGCCCCACCAGAAATTCAGAAAAAAGTAAAAAGACCTGTCGAATGCTACATTTCTATCATTTGTAGTATCTTTATCCTATGATGCTTTGCATCATCATCTTTCGGAAATCTTCATCTGACATACTTTTCTTTGTTTCCAGCATCATGATGATATCATTTCCTACAGGGAATCTTACTTCAGGATTGTTAGAGGTAACTACATGGAGTATTGCCTTTGCAACTTCCTCCGGAGGAGTCGCATGTTCTATTATAGAAGTAATCGATGCATCCATTTTTTGAATTATTGAAGAATATGGAGAAATAAATGAATCATCTAATGATTTCTTTGACATAACGGCATTTTTCTTAAAGTTCGTTCTAATTACACCTGGTTCAATTATTACTATCTTAATTCCAAATGGTTCTAACTCATATGACATCGATTCACTTAGACCTTCCAAAGCAAATTTACTGCTTACATATGCAGACATCCCTGGAAAGCCAATCAGCCCCGCACCTGAACTTACATTTACGATAGTACCTGATTTCTGCTTCCTCATAATGGGAAGAACTTGTTGTGTTAGTCGTATTACACCAAAAAAATTTGTTTCAAACTGTGATTTTATCTCTTCTACTGATAAATCTTCAAAGGCTCCAACAAGACCATAACCAGCATTATTTACAAGCAGATCAATTCTTTGTTTTTCTGATATCACCTTTTCGATTGAATTTCTAATAGAAGTATCATCATTTACATCAAGCTGAATTACTTGTAGCGGGAGTCTTTCTCTATTGGCTATCTCCATGATATCTACAGATTTTTTGATATTACGCATTGTTGCATAAGTATGAAATCTATTTCTTGCTAATAATAATGCTGTAGCATGTCCTATTCCACTTGAGCTTCCAGTGATAATGGCAACCTTTTGTTGTTGTACCTCTTTTTTCAATCATTCAGTCTTTCTATTTTCTAGCATAATAGCTTTTGTTAAAGATGATATTGGGCAGGAGATATAGAATATGGACAAGGAAAAGTAAGATTAATTTAAGAACAAATAGCATTCATGCAAATTGTTTTTTCATCTGATAATATATACTGAATCTGATGAAAATTATTATTATTGTGAAGCTTTAATTGTTCCGAAATTTAGATTATGTATTTAATACATATTGATAAAAGTTAAGACATTTCACTTATCTTTCTTATCTTTGCTATCTTTCTTATCTTTGCTATCTTCGCTATCACTTGGTAACACATTCTTAATGCCTTCATTTTCTCCTCCTCCTCCTAATGCTATTACTGCTGTTGTTGTTGTTGTCGTACCATTACCTAATGTTGGGTTATTGCCTCTTATTGGGACTGGTTGCTGTTGATTTTGACCAGGTACGACTCCCATGACATCTACACTGTACCATTTTGTTAAATTAGCATCTTTATTATCCTCATCAGTACATGATAATTTTGAAGTTAGATTATTTGTTCCGTTCGTAATAAGATGGTATTTATCGGTATATGTAAAAGTCCAGTTAGAATAATCATTTACTCCAGCCGGACCTGTTGCTACAACAGTTTGATAAGGCTTTGTATTATTCCAATCAATATATACTGTACAATCAGTAGTAGTTTTATCTGTTGATATGCCAGTGACGGTAAGCTGGCCAACTGGAACTTCTTTTCCTGTCATAGGAGAAGAGATCTTTACACCTGTAATAGTGGGTGATAGCGGCTGCTGCTGCACTTCTTGTGCCTGTGCTTGTAAAGCACTGTAATATGCCGGAAAAGCATAACAAATAAAGATTACTCCAAAAGTAACTAATACTAACAGTAAAAGTTCTTCGAGCTTAAATTTGCTAAATGTCTTCAAAACCGATATCATATATGATGTGTTACTTATATATATACAGAAAGATCAATAATAGAGTAGGCAGCTGCCATAAGATAGACGAAAAATTTTATGCATTTGATGATACATGTGGTAACATGAATGCATTACTTTCGTCGGATAATATTGTAAATGATAACATTGTAACATGCCTTTTCCATAGAATAAGGTTTGATATTACTACGGGTGCAAAGATCAAAGACCCTATACTGACACCTTCGCAAGAAATGAAACCACTACCAAAAACATGGCAAAAGTATTGCAATATGCAGGACAATTAATGGCTCATATTAAGACATAGGATCAAGAAATCTATGAAACTATAATTGAAGGAGATAGCATAAAGATAAAAATATAGTTACTGTTTTTTAGCTCTTAAATATTGTTTCGGATTGAATATATATCTATAATATATATTCAACAACTCATGCAACTAGATTTTCCTTAATTGGCTAAGAAATTCTTTGGAATGTGAGGACGATTTGACTTCAATTACAAGCTATCAGTTCATATA
>DASQYF010000157.1:0-3129 GCA_035639375.1 Nitrososphaeraceae archaeon | reverse complement strand
CAATGATGTTTATGAGCTGCTTTTAAAGATACCCGCAGGAAAGCTTTCCACTTACGGAGATCTGGCGAAAGCACTTGGAAAACCTTCAGCCTCAAGGGCAATAGGAAGAATACTGGCTAAGAATCCAAACCCTATTGTTGTACCATGTCACAGAGTAGTGATGTCGGATGGCAAATTGGGTGGGTACGCCTATGGTATTACCAGAAAGAGAGAGTTACTTGAAAAAGAAGGAATATCCTTTACCGACAAAATTATTAGCAATTTTAATGAAGTCAGAGTTTATCCTCTAGTGAGCAAGACTGCTGTTAGAATCTCAGATTAGTGGAGTTTTATGATGGTCCATTATCCATTTTTGATCTATTCGTTGAATTGTTTCTATTTCTTGGCCTCATCAGTGTTATCATAATTCAATTTCTTATCAATCTTCTGTAATTCCCTATAGCGCTCATACTTTTTGCTTCACTTTGAAAGCACAAACCACTGCCAAATACCTATTCCTAACCATATGATGGGGATTAGAAACGGAAAGATGCGTGCGATGCCAAAAGTAGGACTAAAGCCCGGGCCAAATCTGTCAGGCGGCCCTCTATCATGAAAGGGAAATGGAGGTCCTAATAAAGCAAAAGTAATTACGAATGTTATTGGTAGAATGATCATAATAGTAAGAATCATTATGATAAACATCTTCTTAGTTTTGTTAATTGAACGATAATTCCATTACCATTTCCTTAGGCATAGTATTAGTATTGTTTTATTTGGTGTATATTATCTGTTGTTTCAGTTCCGTTCTTTGCAATAACATGTAAATTCGGATCATATTATAATTAATGATTTAGATCGATTCTAATTCTTGTTGATCCTAATTCTATGAGGAATATTTTGTTGTAGAAATTACTTGCGTAGCTTCTTCCTAGTTGCTTATCAGTAATATGCTCTTTCTAATGATACAGCCACAAAATTGTTTATTATTCGATATCTCCTCCTCCACCATCTGTTGTATTTTCTACAAACATACCTGCCGCAGTTGCTGCACTTCTTAATTCCTGATCCACACTTTCTAACGCCATCATAGCCTCTTCATCATCTCCAATAGCATCCATGGCAATTTGTACGTTATCTATCATCCTCATGATAGAGCTTTGGGGAATCATTACCATAGCAGTTTGATTAGTTGCTCCGCCTCCTGTTTCACTAGTTGCTCCGCCTCCTGTTCCCAAACCTTGTGGAGGAGGTGGTGCGGGAGTAATTGATGGCGGTGCAATAGTTCCTGGTGTTGGCGGTGTTTGTTGCTGTTGCACTTGACCTCGGACACCGATTTGTAATGTGGGGACAAGAGAGATCCCAGTAAATAATACAATGAATAATATTATAACGCTTAATTTTGGAGTGAATTTTCTAAGATGCATATGCTTTAATGCATTAAAAGGAGTATAAAGCTTGCTTTCTACTGTATAGCTTTAGTTTTTATTATTGTCTAAATGATAAATTAATAGTAGTTGTTATCCATTAATATTATCGAAAAGAAGAATAGACAAAGAAAACACGCATATGACTAGATTAGGATTAATGAAAGAATACATTATGTTGATGAGTATTAAGTTTCTTGATTATTATTATCTTCATTGTCAAATGTAAATTCCCGATCTCATTTGTATCCTCATTGATATTAATTTGTCTTACTACTGATACCGATATAGTTGTCGTAAACAGATGGTGATAAATTATAGGCAAGCTTTATTTCTAACGATAATTCTCTTCAATATTGCTGTTAAATATTGCCTCCATCTCTCTTATAATCGCCCTACTTATCTTCTTTCAATCCTTCAGCCTTGTTTTAATTGTCTTATCAAAATAATTTTTATATTCTAAATGACATTCTAGCCTGTTTTGCTAACTCGCGTATGGTTTTACCTTGATTGTAAAGGTCTAAAACAAGTGTTTCTCTTTCTTCTCTTGTTATTATCGAAGGCATCTTCTTTCCCTACTATATCTAATTATATTTACAGGCGCTTAAAGCTGTTGTTACCAGTTGTTACCAAATCTGTATCATTGCTACCACTTCATTATCTCTGTTATCATCTGTTTCCAACTGTTACCAATACACAGTATTTGAATTCAGAATATCTGTAATGATCCTGTCATATGTGAACTAGTTATTATGAATTACTTTTGAAATTAACTCTTGATATAGTATACATTATTCATTTCTTGTCACACTATACCTCGTTTTATACTTATAACCTGCATTATCAAATAACTCCACTGATAGAATTCTTGGATATTTAGTTTCAAAAAGATAATCATCTTCTAACTCTAACTATGTTGTTATATGAACCATTTCTCTGCTTTCTGGCTAAGCTTTCATGTGTCTAATATCGAATGCTCTAAACTATAGGTCTTCAAAATTTTTTAGTTCCAATATCTCTTTGGCATTCATTACTAGATGCTTAGTTATCATTACCCTTTAATTTTTAATGGGACTTGAATAGAGGTATCAACGGTATGTATAATATACATCCACTACTTCACCCTCTCTAATTTGCTTATTTATTCAAAGATAGCTCAATCTAAGCTTCTTTTATTGGAGGCATTATGAACTTATTTAATATGTCTTTACTATAACAACTCTCTATTATTTCTGCGATTCAAAGTGTAGATAAGTGTAGGTATGTTGAGTTTGAGGAGGGTATTGGAATCAATGTCTTTATCCTTTTGAGGTCACTTTTCTTCTTAAATTTATTATGGTGTAAATATTTTTCCTACACTTCTGAGAGAATCATCGAATCAGTCTTGTTTAGTGCTGCCTCGTCTGTATCCATTTTCTGTAATAGTATTGCTGTTGAGTATGTCGGGATTGGCTCATCTATGCATTTGTGAATCAAACGATCTATGAGGATTTTCTATAGATCTTATTTGTTATATCTTGCAACGAAATGTTAAACATGCCTATCCAAGAAGGCCAATGTCTTTTGCCAAGCATCAGCTGTTTCTTTTGGAGCGTAATTAGCGTTAGAAGGATTTGCAAATGCATGTCCTACTCCTGGATAGATGTAAATTTCATTTGTCACACCAATTTTATTTAAAGCCTGTTCAAATTGCTTTACTGAGTTAACGGGTATTGATTGGTCT